>NZ_JBFAQT010000028.1:0-88804 GCF_040678895.1 Kitasatospora sp. NPDC049258 | reverse complement strand
GCCGCTGGCCCTCGACGAGTACAGCGCCAACCGCCGCACCGGATCGTTCCTGCTGATCGACCCGGCCGACGGCACCACCCTCACCGCCGGCATGGTCGGTGGCTCGTTCGGCAACGCCGCACCCGCGGCCGAGCCCGTGACCGTCCCAGGAGAGGACGCCTCCGATGGCCCCCACCCCCAGCCACCCCCGGCCCGTCGCCCGTAGCGGCCCTCACCCCGACCCCGGTCGCGCCGGACGCGCGGCGTTCCTCGCGGTGGCCGCGCTGAGCTCGATCAGCCTGCTGGCCGCCTGCGGTTACGGCTCGAAGTCCACCGCGAAGGTGAACCCGGCCCCGGCAGCCGCGGTCTCGCCCGGGGCCTCGGACAAGAAGCTCTCCGCCGACACGGTGAAGATCGGCTACTTCGCCAACCTGACCCACGGCACTCCACTGGTCGGCCTGCAGGAGGGCCTGTTCCAGAAGGAGCTGGGTAGCACCCGGATCAAGCCGCAGATCTTCAACGCCGGCCCCGCCGAGATCGAGGCGCTGAACGCCGGCTCGATCGACATCGGCTGGATCGGCCCCTCCCCGGCGATCAACGGGTACGCGCAGTCCAAGAGCCAGGCGCTGAGGATCATCGGTGGTTCGGCGTCCGGTGGTGTCGAGCTGGTCGTCAACCCCGAGAAGATCAAGACCCTGGGCGACCTCAAGGGCAAGAAGATCGCCACCCCGCAGCTCGGCAACACCCAGGACGTGGCCCTGCTCAACTACCTGGTGGGCAAGGGCTACAAGGAGGACGCGCAGTCCGGCGCCGGTGACGTCTCGGTGGTCCGCACCGACAACAAGGTCACCCCCGACGCGTACGCCTCCGGCTCCATCGACGGCGCCTGGGTGCCCGAGCCCACCGCCTCCACCCTGGTGGCCAAGGGCGCGAAGGTGCTGCTGGACGAGAAGGACCTCTGGCCGAACAGGCAGTTCGTGATCACCAACATCATCGTCGCGCAGAAGTTCCTCACCGAGCACCCGGACGTGGTGGAGGCCGTGCTGCGCGGCTCGGTGAACACCAACGCCTTCATCAACGCCAACCCGGACCAGGCCAAGCAGGACGCCAACGACGCGATCAAAGCGGCGGGCGGCAACGCGCTGGCGGCCGACATCCTCGACCCGGCGTGGAAGCGCATCGACTTCCTGGACGACCCGCTGGCCGGCACCCTGCAGTCCGAGGCCGACCACGCGGTGACCGCCGGTCTGCTCAAGAAGCCCGACATCAGCGGCATCTATGACCTCACGCTGCTGAACGAGGTGCTCAGGGCCGCCGGCCGGCCCGCGGTCGCGGACGCCGGGCTCGGCAAGACCTCCTGACCCCGGGCCCGACGGCGCCACCCCACCGGCCGCCCCGGGCGCCGCCCCAGCCTCGCTCCCTCACCACTCACCCCAGGAGGTGCCCGCCATGAGCACGGCACTGACCACCCCGAACGACGCCCCGTCCCCCGCGGTCCCGGCCACCGGGACCCCTGCCGTCCGGATCTCCGGGGTGCACAAGTCCTTCGGCCGACCCGGCGCCGCCACCGCGGCACTGGACGACATCAATCTCGAGGTCGCTTCGGGCGAGTTCCTCTGCCTGCTCGGCGCCTCCGGCTGCGGCAAGTCGACCCTGCTCAACCTGGTCGCCGGCCTCGACCGGCCGAGCGCCGGCAGCATCGAGGTGCCCGGCGGGCGCCCGGCGCTGATGTTCCAGGAGCACGCGCTCTTCCCCTGGCTGAGCGCCGGCCGGAACATCGAATTGTCCTTGCGGCTGAACGGCGTTGGCCGCGCCGAGCGCCGCGCCGAGGCCGAGCGGCTGCTGGAGCTGGTCCGGCTCGGCGGCTCCTACGGCAAGCGGGTGCACGAGCTCTCCGGCGGCATGCGCCAGCGGGTCGCGCTCGCCCGTTCGCTCGCCCAGGGCAGCGGCGTGCTGCTGATGGACGAGCCGTTCGCCGCCCTCGACGCCATCACCCGGGACGTGCTGCACGAGGAGATCACCCGGATCTGGCAGGAACGGCAGCTGACCGTGCTGTTCGTCACCCACAACGTGCGCGAGGCGGTCCGGCTCGCCCAGCGGGTCGTGCTGCTCTCCTCCCGGCCCGGCCGGATCGCCCGCGAGTGGCGGATCGACCTGCCCCAGCCGCGCCGGATCGAGTCCGCCGGCGTCGCCGATCTGTCCATCGAGATCACCGAAGAACTGCGTGGGGAGATCCGCCGCCATGGCCAGCACTGACACCGGCGAGGGCGCCATCAACCTCACCGACGTCGAGGCCGGCCTGGACGCGCTGGAGGCCGTCCAGGTCCAGCGCACCCCGATCGGCCAGGTGCTGCGCGAGAAGGTGCTGCCGCCGGTGCTCGGCGTCCTGCTGGTGCTCACGATCTGGCAGCTGCTCCACAGCCTGCACGTCACCGAGGACTACAAGCTGCCCGGCCCGCCGGAGGTGTGGCGCAGCCTCACCGACCTCTGGTACCAGGGCACGCTGCTGTCGATCATCTGGACCAGCGTCTGGCGCGGCGGCGCCGGCTTCCTGGCCGCGGTCGCGATCGGCACCCCGATCGGCCTGGTGGTGGCCCGGGGCAAGCTGGTCCGGGCGGCGGTCGGCCCGGTGCTGTCCGGCCTGCAGTCGCTGCCCTCGGTCGCCTGGGTCCCCGCCGCCGTGATCTGGCTCGGCATCAACGACCGCGCCATGTACGCCGTCATCCTGCTCGGCGCGGTGCCCTCCATCGCCAACGGCCTGATCTCAGGCATCGACCAGGTGCCGCCGCTCTACCTGCGGGCCGGCCGCACCCTGGGCGCCACCGGCCTGGCCGGCGCCCGGCACGTCCTGCTGCCCGCCGCCCTGCCCGGCTACCTCTCCGGCCTCAAGCAGGGCTGGGCCTTCTCCTGGCGCTCGCTGATGGCCGCCGAGCTCATCGCCAGCTCCCCGGACCTCGGCGTGGGCCTGGGCCGCTACCTGGAGAACCAGCGCGACTTCAACACCATGTCCGGCGTGCTGCTGGGCATCATCCTGATCCTGGTCGTCGGCGTCGCCATCGACCTGCTGGTCTTCTCACCCATCGAACGCCGCGTGCTGCGCAGCCGCGGCCTGCTCCAGACCAACCACTGACCGGCCGCCGGGTGAAACGACGAACGCCCGCTCCTCGCCTAAGGCCAGGAACGGGCGCCGATGATCGCTGCCCGAAAACCACGCAGCATTGACATCATGTGTGTCCGAGGGGGGACTTGAACCCCCACGCCCGATAAAGGGCACTAGCACCTCAAGCTAGCGCGTCTGCCATTCCGCCACCCGGACCGGGTGTGTTGCCTCGGGTTTCACTTGCGTTCGCCCCGCGGCGACAGAGAGAACACTACCAGGCCTGCGGACCGCTTCTCACCTGCATATCTGTCACCCGGTCGGGCATCCGCGGCGGCATCCTCACGAATGCTGACAGACAGCAGCAGATCGGGCGTTATCGGTCCGGTCGGACGGGAAGGGCCGGGCGGGGCGCCGCCGCCCCGCGCTCCGCCCGGTGGGGGCGCCGCCCCGGGGTGATCGATCGCGCCGTGACGTTTCCGCAATCTGTGGCAGGAACGGATCGATCCGGGCGTGATCCGGTCCGAATCCGTCGTAAGAGTTCAGCCGCTGCCTAGTTCCAGTCCCCACTCCAGCCGCTGACAGCTGGTCTCCTAGCCTCTGTGGACCAAGGGAGCCTTGAGCGGAACGCCCGATTCCCGAGAGGCCGCCGGTGGCATTGGCTGCGGTCGGCGGCGGAGCCTCCCGTCACCGTGCGAAGGGCGGCTTGACCGTGGAACAGACCAGCGAGGCAACAGGCCCGGCGATCAGATCGTCCGACGGCGAGGAGCCGCTCCCACCTGGCCCGTTGCGGGCCCGGCGGGTGGGCCGGGTGCCCCGGCCCGGAGTGTGGCGCTTCTCGGCGGAGTCCAGCGAGGCCTCGGTGCCGCGCACCAGACACGCCGTCCGTGACCGGCTGCTCGCCGAGGGCATGACGGGGGAGCGCTACCAGGAGCTGATCGACGATCTCCTGCTGATCGTCTCGGAACTGGTCGGCAACGCCGTGACCCATGCCGCCGCGTTCTCGCCGCAGGTCACCACGGAACTACGGATCGACGAGACCCGGGTACGGATCGCGGTCGAGGACGGCCACCCGTACCGGCCCAAGGCGCAGCAGAGCGATCTGGGCCGGCTCGGCGGCCGGGGCCTGCTGCTGGTGAAGAGCATCACCCTGCAGGCCGGCGGGGTGTGCGACGTGGAGCGGACCGCCGAGGGCGGCAAGGTGATCTGGGCGGCGCTGCCACTGCCGATCCCGGCCGCGGTGCCGCCGTCCCCGGCGGAGCGCGGCGGCGCGCACGGCGCGGACCCGGCCTCGATCGGCATCGACCTGATCGAGCCGGACGGCGGCGGCTGGCCGGCCTGAGCCCGCACGGCGGACCAGGGGCCGCGCCGCCACCACCGACCGCGCCGCGGGCAGCTTGCGCCGCGAGCTGCCGCGCGAGCGACCGACTACCAGTCCCGTCCGGCGATCTCCTGGATCCCGGGCAGGGCGGCCTCGAACACCGTCCGGAACCAGACCGAGAACGGCCGCTCGGCCTGCAGCTCCTTCAGCTCCTGGGAGGTGACGAAGCGGGTCGACTCGACCTCGTCCGGGTCCGGCTTCAGGTCGGCCGTGACCAGCCCCACGAAGAGGTGGTTCCACTCCCGCTCGATCAGGCCGGAGGCCTCGTCGGGGAGGTCGTAGCGGACCGTGCCCGCCTCGCAGAGCAGGGCGGGAGCCGCGCCGAGCTCCTCCGCGGTGCGCCGGGCGGCGGCCACGAAGGGCGGCTCGCCGGGGTAGGGGTGGCCGCAGCAGGTGTTCGACCAGACGCCGGGCGAGTGGTACTTGCCGAGCGCCCGGCGCTGCAGCAGCAGGCGCCCCTGCTGGTCGAAGAGGAAGACGGAGAAGGCCCGGTGCAGCCGGCCGGGCTGCTGGTGCGCCCAGAGCTTCTCGGCCGTGCCGATGGTGGCGCCTTCGTCGTCCACGAGTTCCAGCAGGATGTCCGCCGCAGGGTCGGCGGCCAGGCCTCGGGCGGTGAGGCCCGTCGAGAGGTCCGGCCGGCTGGTCGATGGGCTCGTGGGCATGAGGCCCCTTTCGCGCTGGGACCGGAGCCGCCACCCGGGCATGCGGGCCCGGGTCCGTCCACCCGGTCCGGTGGTCGGCTGCGCCTCGCCGGCTTCCCCGGGAGCGCCGGGGTGCACCAGGTGGCGTCGGGGCCCCAGTCTGCCGTATGGCTCACTGTCCGTGCTGGTCCGACGCACATGTGGACCCTTACCGAGCCGTACCGATATGGATGAATGGTGAAACTGTTCGAGTGCTGGTCGAATGTGTCGACCATTCGTTCACCAATTGGCAAACCAGGTCGATTCCCGGGGGTGGATGCTGCGCCGGAACCGCACCTGTGAGCGCTTGTGGCGGGGTCGGCGGTCCGGAATGATGATCCATCTCGGCGGAGGCCAGGATTCCGCCCGCGGGCCGAGCCGACCGGGCCACCGACCGGAGCGCCGACCGGCCGCCCCGGAGTACGGTCCGGAGCACCGCCCCGGCCGCGTTCGGGCTGGTCCCTGTGGTCGCCTACCATCACTACGACACGGTGTACCGCCTTCCGGGCGGCACCGGGGCACCGTCCGGGGGCTGGTGCGGGGTGCCGGTGGGCAGGTGGGCCGGACCGTGCCGGCCGCTCCGATCGCGGTGGCCGGGTGCGCCGGGGGTGTTCGTCCACCGAGGGTGTTCGTCCGCGGGTGCCCGGTGACGCCACAGCAGCACACGACGAAACAGGGAGACACCGCATGATCGGCCTCGTCCTGGCAGCCGGCGCGGGCCGCCGGCTCCGCCCGTACACCGACACCCTGCCCAAGGCCCTGGTGCCGGTCGACGGCGAGCGGACCGTCCTGGACCTCACGCTCGGCAACTTCGCCGAGGTCGGGCTGCGCGAGGCCGCCATCGTGGTCGGCTACCGCAAGGAGGCGGTGTACGACCGCAAGGACGCCCTGGAGCAGAAGTACGGCGTCAAGCTCACCCTGGTCGAGAACGACAAGGCCGAGGAGTGGAACAACGCCTACTCGCTCTGGTGCGCCCGCGACCTCTTCGCCGAGGGCCTGCTGCTGGCCAACGGCGACACCGTGCACCCGGCCTCGGTGCAGCGCACCATGCTGGACGGCAACGACCGCCGGATCAAGGAGGGCGACGACCCCGGCATCCTGCTCGCCCTCGACACGGTGAAGAAGCTCGCCGACGAGGAGATGAAGGTCGTCGTCGACCCGGCCGCCGGTATGCGCCGGATCACCAAGCTGATGGACCCGGCCGAGGCCACCGGCGAGTACATCGGCGTCACCGTGATCAACCCGGCCGCGGCCGTCGACCTGGCGAGCGCCCTGCAGGCCACCTTCGAGCGCGACCCGCAGCTGTACTACGAGGACGGCTACCAGGAGATGGTCGACCGCGGCCTGCGGATCGACGTCCAGCCGATCGGCGAGGTCTCCTGGGTCGAGGTCGACAACCACGAGGACCTCTCCAAGGCGCGGGAGATCGCGTGCCGGTACTGACCCGCCTGGTGCCGTCGCCGGTCTTCGTCGAGATCCGCCCGGCGGCCCTGGACGCGCTCGGCGGGATCCTCGCCGACCAGCGGCTGTCCGCCTCCGGCCGGATAGCGGTGGCGATCAGCAACGGCTCCGGGGCCGTGCTCCGCGAGCGGCTGGAGCCGCTGCTGCCCGGCGCCGACTGGTACCACGTGCCGGACGGCACCCTGGACAGCGCCGTCCGGCTGGCCGACCAGATGCGGGCCGGTCACTACGACGCCATCGTCGGCCTCGGTGGCGGCAAGATCATCGACGTCGCCAAGTACGCCGCCGCCCGGGTCGGCCTGCCGCTGGTCGCGGTGGCCACCAACCTGGCGCACGACGGCATCTGCTCGCCGGTCTCCACCCTCGACAACGACGCGGGCCGCGGCTCCTACGGGGTGCCCAGCCCGATCGGCATCGTGGTCGACCTGGACGTGGTCCGCCAGGCCCCGGCGCGCTTCGTGGCGGCCGGCATCGGCGACGTCATCTCCAACATCTCGGCCTGCGCGGACTGGGAACTGTCCAACGCCGTCACCGGCGAACCGCTGGACGGACTGGCGGTCGCGATGGCCCGCGCGGCCGGCGAGAACCTGCTGCGCCACCCGGGCGGTCTGGAGGACCAGGACCTCCTGACGGCCCTCGCCGAAGCCCTGGTACTGTCCGGCATCGCGATGAACATCGCTGGCAGCACCAGGCCGTCCTCGGGTGCCTGTCACGAGATCTCGCACGCCCTGGACGTGCTGTATCCCAAGCGGTCCGCCCAGCACGGCGAGCAGGTGGGCCTCGGTGCGGCCTTCGCCTGCCACCTGCGGGGCGAGCGCGAGCTGACCGGCCTGGTCGTGGACCGCCTGCGGAGCCACGGACTGCCGGTGACCGCCGACGAGATCGGCTTCTCCGAAGCGGAGTTCACCGAGGCGGTGCACTACGCTCCGAACACCCGTCCGGGCCGCTTCACCATCCTTGAGCACCTCGACCTCTCCCCATCAGACATCAGGGACGCGTACGCCGACTATGTCCAAGCCGTCAACAGCTGACCGCACCGCCGACACCTCCGGCGAGCGCCCCGCGGTCGATCTCACGGTCCGCCCCTCGATCGAGGAGCTCAGGGCCGTCATCCACCCCGAGGGCATGCTCCAGCGCCGCAGCGCCGAGCACTGGGCGGGCCGCCTCTACATGCGGCGGATCTCGCTGCGGATCACCCGGGTGCTCTCCACCATGACGGTGATCACGCCCAACGGGCTGACCTACCTGATGATGCTCACCGGCATCCTGGCCGGGGCCGCGCTGCTGGTGCCCGGGCTCGCCGGTGCGGTGCTCGGCGCCCTGCTGATCCAGATCTACCTGCTGCTCGACTGCGTGGACGGCGAGGTGGCCCGCTGGCGCCGGCAGACCTCGCTGACCGGCGTCTACCTGGACCGGGTCGGCCACTACATGTCCGAGGCCGCGCTGCTCACCGGCCTCGGCCTGCGCGCGACCGACCTGTTCCACCAGGAGAGCGCCGCCGCCCGGTGGGAGTGGGCCTTCCTGGGCACCCTGGCCGCGCTGGGCGCGATCCTGATCAAGTCGGAGACCGACCTGGTCGACGTCGCCCGGGCCCGCAGCGGGCTGACCGCGGTCGAGGACAGCGCCTCGGTGCCGCGCTCCACCGCGGTGGCCAAGGCCCGCCGGGCCGCCTCCCTGCTCAAGTTCCACCGCCTGGTGGGTGCGGTCGAGGCCTCGCTGTTCATCCTGGCCGCCGGGGTCGCGGACGCGGTGCACGGCGGGCTGTTCTTCACCCGGCTCGCGGTGGTGGTGCTGGCCGCCATCGCCATGCTGCAGACGGTCCTGCACCTGCTCAGCATCGTCCTGTCCAGCAGGCTGCGATGAGCGGGGCGGACACCTTCCGCCTCGGCGCGGTGATCATCACCATGGGGAACCGGCCGGCCGAGCTGGCCGCGCTGATCGACTCGGTCCGGGCCCAGCAGGGCCCGCCGGTCGAGCTGGCGGTGGTCGGCAACGGCGCCCCGCTGCCGCCGCTGCCCGAGGGTGTGCGCAGCGTCGAGCTGCCCGAGAACCTGGGCATCCCCGGGGGCCGCAACGTCGGCATCGAGCTGTTCGGCCCCGGCGGCAAGGACGTCGACGCCGTGCTGTTCCTGGACGACGACGGCTCGCTGCCCAACCAGGACTCGGCCCGGCTGCTGCGCGAGGCCTTCACGGCCGACCCGCGGCTGGGCATCGTCTCGTTCCGGATCGCCGACCCGGACACCGGGGTCACCCAGCGCCGGCACGTCCCCCGGCTGCGCGCCAGCGACCCGCTGCACTCCTCGCCGGTGACCACCTTCCTCGGCGGCGCCAGCGCGGTGCGCAGCGAGGTGTTCAGCACCGCCGGCCAGCTGCCCGCGGAGTTCTTCTACGCGCACGAGGAGACCGACCTGGCCTGGCGCGCGCTGGACGCCGGCTGGTCGATCGACTACCGCGCGGACGTCGTGCTGCACCACCCGACCACCTCGCCGGGCCGGCACGCCACGTACCTGCACAACGTGGCCCGCAACCGGGTGTGGCTGGCCCGCCGGAACCTGCCGGCCCTGCTGGTGCCTCTCTACTTGGGAACCTGGTTCCTGCTCACGCTGGCCCGCCGTCCGTCCGGTGACGCGATCAAGGCCTGGGTGGGCGGTTTCCGGGCCGGATGGCGTGAACCCTGCGGGCCGCGCCGTCCGATGCGATGGCGTACTGTATGGCGACTGACCAGGTTGGGCAGACCGCCAATCATCTGATCGCAGTGGGCGGCAGCCCCTCTGCCGTCCGGCTTGTCCCCCCGTGATCCCCCCGGATCCGGGCCCGGCCCACCTCTCAGCCATCCCAGGCGTGGGCCGGACCATCGATCCCGCTAAAGGACGAATGTGTCGACAGTGAGTGATTCCGTCAGCCTCTCAGCCCCGAGGGGGGCGGACGCGGGCCTGACCCCCAAGCAGCTGGCGGACAAGTACGGCTTGACGGTCAGCGGTCGCCGCCCCGGTCTCTTCGCGTACTCCAAGCAGCTCTGGCAGCGGCGCCACTTCATCATGGCGTTCGCCACCGCGCGGCTGGTCGCCCAGTACACGACGGCCAAGCTCGGCCAGCTCTGGCAGGTGGCCACGCCGCTGCTGAACTGCCTGGTGTTCTACATCGTCTTCGGCGTCATCCTCGGCAACAAGGGGATCCCGCACTACGTCGCCTGGCTGTGCATCGGCGTCTTCGTGTTCCAGTTCACCCAGAGCGCCGTGCAGGCCGGCACCCGGGCGATCTCGGACAACCTCGGGCTGATCCGGGCGCTGCACTTCCCCCGGGCCTCGATGCCGATCGCGTTCACCGTGATCCAGCTCCAGCAGCTGCTGATCTCGATGGTGGTGCTGGTCGCCATCGTGCTCGGCAGCGGCATCCCGCCGACCGGCACCTGGCTGCTGGTGATCCCGGCACTGATCCTGCAGAGCGCCTTCAACACCGGCCTGGCCCTGATCATGGCCCGGATCGGTGCCAAGACCAGTGACATCTCGCAGCTGATCCCGTTCGTGATGCGCGCCTGGCTGTACATGTCCGGCGTGATGTACAGCATCCAGGACCGGATCGAGAAGTGGCCGCACTACATCCAGGTGATCATGACGGTCAACCCGGCCTCGGTCTACATGGACCTGATCCGGTACGCCATGGTCCCGGAGATCTACGACCCGTCGACGCCGAACTACCAGAAGCTGCCGCACCACCAGTGGGAGCTGGGCATCGCCTGGGCCGTGGTGACCTTCGTGCTCGGCTACGTCTTCTTCTGGAAGGCCGAGGAGGAGTACGGCCGTGGCTGACACCGCAACCACCGAGAGCCGGGAGGCCGCCGTGCGCGACGCCCAGAACGACAACCGGGTCCCCACCGTGGTGGTCGACGACGTGCACATCGTCTACCGGGTGCACGGCGCCGGCTCCGGCAAGGGCAGCGCCACCTCGGCGCTCAGCCGGATCATCAGCAAGAAGCGCTCGCCCTCGATCCGCGAGGTGCACGCCGTCCGCGGGATCAGCTTCACCGCGTACAAGGGCGAGGCGATCGGCCTGATCGGGTCGAACGGCTCCGGCAAGTCGACCATGCTGGCCGCCATCGCGGGCCTGCTGCCGACCGAGCGCGGCGGCATCTACACCAACGGCCAGCCCTCGCTGCTGGGCGTCAACGCCGCCCTGATGAACGACCTCACCGGCGAGCGCAACGTGGTGCTGGGCTGCCTGGCGATGGGCATGACCAAGGAGGAGGTGCGCAGCCGGTACCAGGAGATCGTCGACTTCTCCGGGATCAACGAGAAGGGCGACTTCATCTCGCTGCCGATGCGCACCTACTCCTCCGGCATGGGGGCCCGCCTGCGCTTCTCCATCGCGGCGGCCAAGACCCACGACGTGCTGCTGATCGACGAGGCGCTGGCCACCGGCGACCAGGCGTTCCAGCAGCGCAGCAAGGCCCGGATCAACGAGCTGCGCAAGGCGGCCGGCACGGTCTTCCTGGTCAGCCACGACAACAGCTCGATCCGCGAGGTCTGCGAGCGGACCATCTGGATCGAGCACGGCGAGCTGGTCATGGACGGTCTGACCGAGGACGTGGTCTCCGCCTACGAGCGGGGCGAGCGCCCCTGACCACCCGCCCACGACGGGCGGGGGCCGGTACCGGGAGCACTCCCGGCACCGGCCCTCCGTCGTGTACGGGCGGTCTTCCCCGGACGGCCGGGGACTGCAAGGCTGGGGCCGAACCGGGGAGCTCTCCGGACTCGGCCCGTGAGGCGTGTCCGAGGCGGACCGAAGGGGCCCGCCGGTGTACAACGGGGGAGTGACGGCAGTGGCGGCTTCAGCTAAATCAGATAACCCGACTGATGGTGGGGTGGCGGACGGCACCCTCGGCAAGGCCGACCTGGAGAACTTCCCGGTGGCCCCCGGCTTCCTGCCCGCCGCCTGGCGCACCGACCTGATGGCGGTCTACGGATTCGCCCGCCTGGTCGACGACGCCGGCGACGGCGACCTCGCCGATCCGGCCGCGGTGGCCCGTCTGCTGGGCGTGGAGAGCGCTCCCTCGGACCCGGGCTTCCGCCCGGCCCTGCTGGACGGCCTGGAGCGCGACCTCGACCGGGTCTTCGAGAGCGCCCTGCACCCGGCCGGGGCCCCCGGCCCGCACCACCCCCTGCTGCGCGCCCTGGTGCCGGTGGTGGACCGGCACGGGCTGACCCCGGAGCCGTTCCGCCGGCTGATCGAGGCCAACCGGGTGGACCAGACCGCCACCCGCTACCCGACCTACCGGGACCTGCTGGACTACTGCACGCTCTCCGCCGACCCGGTCGGCCGCCTGGTACTGGCCCTCGCCGGCCGCTCCACCCCGGACCGGATCACCCGTTCGGACCAGATCTGCACCGCGCTCCAGATCATCGAGCACCTCCAGGACGTGGCGGAGGACCTCGGCCGGGGCCGGATCTACCTGCCGGCCGAGGACCTGGCGCGCTTCCGGGTCACCGAGGCCGACCTCGCCGCCCCCAGTGCGGGCCCCCGGGTCCGCGAGCTGATCGCCTTCGAGGCCGCCCGGGCGCGGACCCTGCTCGACCACGGTGCGCCGCTGGTGGGTACGGTTCGAGGAAGGCTCCGACTGTTGCTGGCGGGATTCACCGCCGGCGGGTACGCGGCCCTGGCGGCCATCGAGGCCGCCGGGTACGACGTACTGGCCCACCAGGCCAAGCCGGACAAGCGCCGCCTCGCAGTGGAGGCGGCGGCACTCTTCGCGAAGGGAAGGTGAGCGCCCGAGTGGGGGCATCACCACTGGCGTCGGCGCCGGTCATGGCCGCCTACCGGTACTGCGAGGCGGTCACCGCCCTGCAGGCCCGAAACTTCAGCTACGGCATCCGGCTGCTGCCCGAGTCCAAGCGGCTCGCCATGTCGGCGCTCTACGCGCTGGCCCGCCGGGTCGACGACATCGGGGACGGCGAGCTGCCGCCCGAGCGCAAGACCGAGCAGCTCGGGCAGACCCGGGACCTGCTGGACCAGATCAGGGCCGGGGCGGTCTCCGAGGAGGACACCGACCCGATCAAGGTCGCCCTGGCCGACGCCGCACGGCGCTTCCCGATCCCGCTCGGCGGCTTCGACGAGCTGATCGACGGCGTCGAGATGGACCTCAAGGGCGTCGAGTACCAGACCTTCGAGGACCTCAAGATCTACTGCCGCTGCGTGGCGGGCTCGATCGGCCGGCTCTCGCTCGGCGTGTACGGCTGCGAGGACCCGGAGCTCGGCGGGCGGTACGCCGACACGCTCGGCCTGGCCCTGCAGCTCACCAACATCCTGCGCGACCTGCGCGAGGACGCCGCCAACGGCCGCACCTACCTGCCCACCGAGGACCTGGTCCGGTTCGGCTGCGAGCAGGGCTTCGACTCCTCCCGGATGCCGTCCGGGGCCGACTTCACCGGCCTGGTCGCCTTCGAGGCCGAGCGTGCCCAGCGGGCCTTCGAGGAGGGGCTGCGGCTGCTGCCGATGCTGGACCGGCGCAGCCGGGCCTGCACCGCCGCGATGGCCGGCATCTACCACCGGCTGCTCGCCCGGATCGCCGCCGAACCGGAGTCGGTGCTGCGCGGCCGGGTCTCGCTCCCCGGCTGGCAGAAGGCATACGTGGCACTGTCCGGGCTCGCCGGAGGGCGTTCTTGATTCTCTCGCCAGGTATGTCACGCTGTGTCAGCTGGGAATCACACGTGTCTCGGAGAGCGTTGTCCACCGCCGGGCGACGGAAGGACCACCACCACGGGGGGAGAGGCTGATGTCGGCACGAGTACCTGCTCAGCGGCCCTGCGCCGTCGTGGTCGGCGGTGGCCTGGCCGGCATCACCGCGGCGCTGCGGCTGGCCGAGGCCGGCCGCCGGGTCACGCTGGTGGAGAGCCGCCCCCGGCTCGGCGGGCTGGCCTTCTCGTTCCGCCGCGGCGAGCTGACCGTCGACAACGGCCAGCACGTCTTCCTGCGCTGCTGCACCGCCTACCGGGGTCTGGTCGACCGGCTGGGTGCGGGCCGTCTGGTTGATCTTCAGCCCCGGCTGGACATCCCGGTGCTCGGCCTCGGCGCCGACGGCACCCGCACCCTCGGCAGCCTGCGCCGGGCCGGCCTGCCCGTCCCGCTGCACCTGGCCGGCAGCCTGGCCAGGTACCCGCACCTGGGCCCGGCCGACCGCCTGCGGGTGGTCCGGGCCGCGCTCGCCCTGAAGGCGCTGAACCTGGCCGATCCGGCCCTGGACCAGCTCTCCTTCGGCGACTGGCTGCGCCGGCAGGGCCAGACCCCGGCCACCCTGGCCGCCCTGTGGGACCTGGTCGGCGTGGCCACCCTGAACGCCACCGCCGACCGGACCTCGCTGGCGCTGGCCGCGATGGTGTTCAAGACCGGGCTGCTCTCCGACCCGGGCGCCTCCGACATCGGGATGGCCAACGTCCCGCTCGGCGCGATCCACCATGACGCGGCGCTCGCCGAGCTGGAGCGCGCCGGCGTGCGGGTGCTGCTGCGCTCGCGTGCCGTCGAGCTCAAGCCCGCCGAGCAGCACGCCGTGCGCCTGGAGAGCGGCGAGCTGCTCACCGCCGACACGGTGGTGCTGGCCGGCGCCCAGGACGCGGCGGCGGCGCTGCTGCCGCCCGGGGCGATCGAGGCCCAGCACCGGCTCGCCGAGTTCGGCACCGCGCCGATCCTCAACGTGCACGTGGTCTACGACCGCAAGCTGCTTCGCAAGCCGTTCTTCGCGGCGCTCGGCTCCCCGGTGCAGTGGGTGTTCGACCGGACGGCCCACTCCGGCCTCGCGGTGCCCGGCGCCCAGTACCTGGCGCTGTCCCAGTCGGCCGTCCAGGACGAGATCGACCTGCCGGTGGCCGAGCTGCGCGAGCGCTACCTGCCCGAGCTGGAGCGGCTGCTGCCGGCCGCGCGCGGCGCCGAGGTGCTGGACTTCTTCGTCACCCGCGAGCGCACCGCCACCTTCGACCCGGCTCCGGGCACCGCGGCGCTGCGGCCCGCCGCCCGGACGGCGCTGGCGGGCGTGCTGCTGGCCGGTTCGTGGACCGCCACGGGCTGGCCCGCCACCATGGAGGGCGCGGTCCGCAGCGGCCACGCGGCGGCCGACGCCGCGCTCGCCGACACCCCCGGGGCCGGCCGCCTGCCGGTTGACCGCGGCGACGGGCGGTGGCCCCGATGACGGCCCGCCCCACCACCACCGACATCGCAGCAGACCGGCCGTCGCTTTCGGCCGGGTTCACGCAGGAAGAGGGAACGCACGTGGAGGCACGCACCGGCTCGATCGCTCGGGCCGCGGGGTCCGGACCGGTCCGGGACACCCCGTCGGTCGTCGAGCTGCTGGCCCGGGGTCGGAGCCTGTGCACCCCGCCGCTGCGCTCCGCCGTCGCCCGTTTGGCCGCACCGATGGACACCGTCGCCGCGTACCACTTCGGCTGGATCGACCGGGACGGCCGGCCCGCCGCGGGGGACGGCGGCAAGGCCGTACGGCCCGCGCTGGCCCTGCTGTCCGCCGAGGCCGCGGGCGCTCCGGCCGAGTACGGGGTGCCCGGCGGCGTCTCCGTCGAGCTGGTGCACAACTTTTCGCTGCTCCATGATGATCTGATGGACGGTGACGAGTTCCGACGGCACCGGGCGACGGCGTGGACGGTCTTCGGCCCGGCCCAGGCGATCCTGGTCGGCGACGCGCTGGCCACGCTGGGCACCGAGGTGCTGTTGGACGCGGCCGTCAGCGGCAAGGCCACCGCGGCGGACGCCGCCCGGGCGGTGCGGCTGATCACCACCGCCACCCGCAAGCTGATCGACGGGCAGGCCCAGGACCTCTCCTTCGAGCACCGCGACGTGGTGACCGTCGAGGAGTGCCTGGAGATGGAGGGCAACAAGACCGGGGCGCTGCTGGCCGCCTCCGCCGCCGTCGGCGCGGTGCTGGCCGGTGCGGACGACCGGGTCTCGGACGCGCTCCAGCGCTACGGCCACCACCTCGGCCTGGCCTTCCAGGCGGTGGACGACCTGCTGGGCATCTGGGGCGCCACCGAGGTCACCGGCAAGCCGCACTGGGGCGACCTGCGCCAGCGCAAGAAGTCGCTCCCGGTGGCCGCCGCGCTCGCCGAGGGCGGCGAGGCGTCCCGGCTGCTGGCCGAGCAGCTGGCCGACCCCAAGGGCCGGGGCGAGGAGAGCGAGCCGGTGCTCGCCGCCCGCGCCGCCCTGATCGAGCAGGCCGGCGGCCGCGCCTGGACCCAGGACGAGGCCCGCCGCCAGTACGAGACCGCCCTCGCCGCTCTGGACGAGGTGCCGATGGACCGCACGGTGCGCGAGCACTTCGTGGCACTCGCCGAATTCGTGGTGGTACGAGAGAGGTGACGTCAAGGTGACAGCAACCGCGGGCGGCCGGCTCGACCCCGAGTACGATCCCGAGCCGGCCGCGGTGGGCGCCCGCCCGCCGGTGCCCGACGGAGCGGGCCCGCGCCGGGCCCCGGCTCCGGCAGGGGCAAACGATTCCTCACCGGCCGCGGCGGCCCTGGCCAGGGCCACCACGCAGCTGCTCTCGCTGCAGGACGCCGAGGGCTGGTGGAAGGGCGACCTGGAGACCAACGTCACCATGGACGCCGAAGACCTGTTACTGCGGCAGTTCCTGGGCATCCGCACCGAGGAGCAGACCAGGGCGAGCGCCGCCTGGATCCGCTCCCAGCAGCGCCCGGACGGCACCTGGGCCACCTTCCACGGCGGCCCGCCCGAGCTGTCCGCCACGGTCGAGGCGTACGTCGCGCTCCGGCTGGCCGGTGACGAGCCCGCGGCCGCCCACATGCGGGCCGCCGCCGAGTTCGTCCGCGCCCGCGGCGGCATCGCCTCCGCCCGGGTCTTCACCCGGATCTGGCTCGCCCTGTTCGGCTGGTGGCCGTGGGAGGAACTCCCCGAGCTGCCGCCCGAGCTGATCTTCCTGCCCAGCTGGGCACCGCTGAACATCTACGACTTCGGCTGCTGGGCCCGGCAGACCATCGTGCCGCTGACGGTGGTCTCCGCCAGCCGCCCCGTCCGGCCCGCCCCGTTCGCGCTCACCGAGCTGCACACCGACCCGGCCGACCCGTACCCCGCCCGGCCGCTCGCCCCCGCCCGTACCTGGGACGGCCTCTTCCAGCGGCTCGACCGGCTGATGCACGTCTACCACCGCTACGCGCTGCGCCCGCTGCGCCGGCTGGCGCTCGCCAGGGCCGGGCGGTGGATCGTCGAGCGCCAGGAGGCGGACGGCTGCTGGGGCGGCATCCAGCCGCCCGCCGTCTACTCGCTGATCGCCCTGCACCTGCTCGGCTATCCGCTCGACCACCCGGTGATGAAGGCCGGGCTGGCCTCCTTCGACGGCTTCACCGTGCACACCGAGGACGGCCGGCGCTGGCTGGAGGCCTGCCAGTCCCCGGTCTGGGACACCTGCCTGGCCGCCATCGCGCTGCGCGACGCAGGCCTGCCCGCCGACCACAGCGCGCTGGTCGCGGCCGCCGAGTGGATGCTCGGCGAGGAGATCACCGTCAAGGGCGACTGGTCCGTCAAGCGCCCCGAACTGGCGCCCGGCGGCTGGGCCTTCGAGTTCCACAACGACACCTACCCGGACATCGACGACACCGCCGAGGTGGTACTGGCCCTGCGCCGGATCGCCCACCCGGACGCCGAGCGGCTGGCCGGCGCGGTGCACCGGGGCGTCGAGTGGAACCTCGGCATGCAGTCCAGGAACGGCGCCTGGGGCGCCTTCGACGTCGACAACACCAGCCGGCTCCCCAACAAGCTGCCGTTCTGCGACTTCGGCGAAGTGATCGACCCGCCCTCCGCCGACGTCACCGCACACGTGGTCGAGATGCTCGCCGAGGTCGGCCTGGCCGGCGACCGGCGCACCCGCAGGGGCGTCACCTGGCTGCTCGCCAACCAGGAGGCGGACGGCTCCTGGTTCGGCCGCTGGGGCACCAACTACGTGTACGGCACCGGCTCGGTGGTGCCCGCCCTGATCGCGGCCGGCCTCAGCCCCGCCCACCCCGCGATCCGCCGGGCCGTGCGCTGGCTGGAGGAGCGGCAGAACCCGGACGGCGGCTGGGGCGAGGACATGCGCTCCTACGAGGATCCGCAGCAGTGGGCCGGCCGCGGGGAGTCCACCGCCTCGCAGACCGCCTGGGCCCTGATGGCGCTGATGGCGGCCGGGGAGGGCCCCGACGGGCCGCTGGGCCGGGCCGGGGAGGCCGTGGAGCGCGGCGTGCGCTGGCTGGTGGACACCCAGCTGCCGGCGGGCAGCTGGGACGAGCCGCAGTTCACCGGCACCGGATTCCCCTGGGACTTCTCGATCAACTACCACCTGTACCGGCTGGTCTTCCCGGTGACCGCGCTCGGCCGGTACGTCAACGGCACCCCTCTCGGCGGAGGCAGACGATGACCGAAGGCCCGCTGCTGGTGCTGTGCGCGCTCGGCCCCGAGCTGTGGGCCCTGCGCGGCGGCGACTGGACGGGCGCCGAGGGCCCGCCGGTGCTGGCCCGCACCGGCATGGGCCGCCGCCGGGCGAGCCGCAGCGTCGGCCGGCTGCTCGCCGGGGAGGGCTACGGGGCGCTGGTGGTGGCCGGCTTCGGCGCCTCGGTCGCCCCCGGCACCAACCCGGGCGAGGTGATCGTCGCGGACGCGGTCGAGGACGGCGAGGGCCGGCGGTTCCGGCTGGACTCCGCCGGGCCGCTGGCCGAGGCGCTCCGGGCCCGCGGGCTGACCGTGCACACCGGCCTGCACCACACCGCCGACCACGTGGTGCGCGGCCACGAGCGGGCCGAGCTGCACGCCGCCGGCGCACTGGCCGTCGACATGGAGGCGGCCGCCGTGCTGGCCGCCCGGGCCGAGCTGCGGCCGCAGCTGCCGGCCGCCGTGCTGCGGATCGTGGTCGACACCCCCGAGCGGGAACTGATCCGGCCCGGCACGCTGCCCGCCGGGCTGCGCGCCTGGCGCTCGCTGCGCGCCGCCGTTCCCGCGCTCACCACCTGGCACCGGCAGGCGGCCGCGGCCGCCGGGCACCCTGCCCCCGCACCCCACCCGCCCCACCCACAGCCCTCGACGCTCCCTCAGGAGGCGAGCTAGTCATGGCCATGCCGCTGCGTCAGACCATCCGGGTCGGCACCTACCTCATGCAGCAGAAGATCAAGCGGCGGGACAAGTTCCCGCTGATCGTGGAGCTGGAACCGCTCTACGCCTGCAACCTGGCCTGCGAGGGCTGCGGCAAGATCCAGCACCCGGCCGGGGTGCTCAAGCAGCGGATGCCGGTGGCCCAGGCGGTCGGCGCGGTGCTGGAGTCGGGCGCCCCGATGGTCTCCATCGCCGGTGGCGAGCCACTGATGCACCCCCAGATCGACGAGATCGTCCGGCAGCTGGTGGCCCGCCGCAAGTACGTCTTCCTCTGCACCAACGCGCTGCTGATGCGCAAGAAGCTCGACAAGTTCACCCCCTCGCCGTACTTCACCTTCACCGTCCACATCGACGGGCTGCGCGAGCGGCACGACGCCTCGGTGGCCAAGGAGGGCACCTTCGACGAGGCGGTGGAGGCGATCAAGGAGGCCAAGCGGCGCGGCTTCCGGGTCACCACCAACTCCACCTTCTTCAACACCGACACCCCGCAGACCATCATCGAGGTGCTGGACTACCTCAATGACGAGCTGCACGTCGACGAGATGATGATCTCCCCGGCGTACGCCTACGAGAAGGCCCCCGACCAGGACCACTTCCTCGGCGTCGAGCAGACCCGGGAGCTCTTCCGCAAGGCCTTCGCCGGCGGCAACCGGCTGCGCTGGCGGCTCAACCACAGCCCGCTCTTCCTGGACTTCCTGGAGGGCAAGGTCGACTTCGAGTGCACCGCCTGGGGCATCCCCAACTACTCGCTGTTCGGCTGGCAGCGTCCCTGCTACCTGATGGCCGACGGCTACGTCCCCACCTACCGCGAGCTGATCGAGAAGACCGACTGGGCCAAGTACGGCCGCGGCAGGGACCCGCGCTGCGACAACTGCATGGCGCACTGCGGCTACGAACCGACCGCCGTCCTGGCCACCATGGGCTCGCTCAAGGAGTCCCTGCGCGCCGCCCGCGAGACCATCTCCGCCAACCGCGGCGGCTGAGCGGCACCCTCCCCGGGCCGCCCGCCGCCGGGCGGACGGCCCGGGGAAAACAGGCGAGCGGCCCGCCCCGGCCGCAGGCTGGACCCCGACAGTCATCGCTTTGAACGAGCCGCGAGGTGAAGCCATGTCACTTCTGCCCACCATCAAGGGGCCCGCCGACCTCAGACGGCTGCCGGCCGAGGACCTCCCGCTGCTGGCCGACGAGATCCGCGACTTCCTGATCGAGTCCGTCACCCGCACCGGCGGCCACCTCGGCCCCAACCTCGGCGTGGTCGAGCTGACCATCGCGCTGCACCGGGTCTTCGACTCCCCGCACGACCGGATCCTCTTCGACACCGGCCACCAGTCCTACGTGCACAAGCTGCTCACCGGCCGCCAGGACTTCACCCGGCTGCGGGCCAAGGACGGGCTCTCCGGCTACCCCTCGCGGACCGAGTCCGAGCACGACCTGATCGAGAACTCGCACGCCTCCACCGCGCTCGGTTACGCCGACGGCATCGCCAAGGCCAACCAACTGCTCGGCCGGGACGACCGCCGCACCGTCGCGGTGATCGGCGACGGCGCGCTCACCGGCGGGATGGCCTGGGAGGCGCTCAACAACATCGCCGACGCCAAGGACCGCCCGCTGGTCATCGTGGTCAACGACAACGAGCGCTCGTACGCCCGCACCGTCGGCGGCCTCGCCCACCACCTCGCCACGCTGCGCACCACCCAGGGCTACGAGCGCTTCCTGGCCCGCGGCAAGGAGGCCCTCCAGCGCACCCCGCTGGTCGGCCAGCCGATCTTCGACGCGCTGCACGGCGCCAAGAAGGGCTTCAAGGACGCCTTCGCCCCGCAGGGCCTGTTCGAGGACCTCGGCCTGAAGTACCTCGGCCCGATCGACGGCCACGACATCGGCGCCGTCGAGCAGGCGCTGCGCCAGGCCCGGCACTACGGCGGCCCGGTGATCGTGCACTGCCTCACCGTCAAGGGCCGCGGCTACCGTCCGGCCGAGCAGGACGAGGCCGACCGCTTCCACGCCGTGGGCCCGATCGACCCGTACACCTGCCTGCCCATCTCGCCCTCCGCCGGCACCTCCTGGACCTCGGTCTTCGGCACCGAGCTGCTGGCCCTGGGCGCCGAGTACCCCGACGTGGTCGCGATCACCGCGGCGATGCTCCAGCCGGTCGGCCTGGCGAAGTTCGCCGCCGCCTACCCGGAGCGGACCTTCGACGTGGGCATCGCCGAGCAGCACGCCGTGGCCAGTGCCGCGGGCCTGGCCACCGGCGGCCTGCACCCGGTGGTGGCGGTCTACGCGACCTTCCTCAACCGGGCCTTCGACCAGGTCCTGATGGATGTCGCGCTGCACCGCCTCGGGGTCACCTTCGTGCTCGACCGGGCCGGGGTCACCGGGAACGACGGCGCCTCGCACAACGGCATGTGGGACATGTCGATCCTGCAGGTCGTCCCCGGCCTGCGGCTGGCCGCCCCGCGCGACGCCGAGCAGCTGCGGGCCCAACTGCGCGAGGCCGTCGCGGTGTCGGACGCGCCCACCGTGCTGCGCTTCCCCAAGGGCGACCTCGGCCCGGCCGTGCCCGCCGTCGAGCGGATCGGCGGGGTCGACGTGCTCGCCCGCACCGGCCCCAACCCGGACGTCCTGCTGGTCGCCGTCGGGGCAATGGCCCCCGCCTGCCTGGACGCCGCCGCGCTGCTGGCCGCCGAGGGCTTCACCGCCACCGTGGTCGACCCGCGCTGGGTCAAGCCGGTCGACCCGGCGCTGGTCTCGCTGGCTGCCGCCCACCGGCTGGTCGTCACCGTCGAGGACAACGGCCGCGCCGGCGGCGTCGGTGCGGCCGTCGCGCAGGCCCTGCGGGACGGCGGTGTGGACACGCCGCTGCGTGACCTCGGCATCCCGCAGGAGTTCCTGAACCACGCGGGCCGCGGCGAGATCCTCGAGGAGATCGGGCTCACCGGCACCGGCGTCGCCGCCCAGACCGCCGCCTTCGCCAAGCACCTGCTGCCGATCAGAGGAGCGAACCCGCACCATGCCGGCTGACCGCCCCGCCCGCCCGCTCGACCTGGCCGCCCTGATCGCCGCACGCGGCGCCGAGCGGTACGAGCTCCAGGCCAAGTACCTCAACCCGCAGCTGCCCCGGATGCTGCACACCATCGGCTTCGACAAGTACTACGAACGTGCGGAGGGCCCGTACTTCTACGACGCCGACGGCAACTCCTACCTCGACATGCTGGCGGGCTTCGGCATCTTCGCGCTCGGCCGGCACCACCCCGTGGTCCGCGACGCGCTCCACCAGGTCATCGACCTCGACCTGCCGGACCTGACCCGCTTCGACTGCTCCCCGCTGCCCGGTCTGCTGGCCGAGCAACTGCTCTCGTACGCGCCCGGGCTGGACCGGGTGTTCTTCGGGAACAGCGGCACCGAGGCGGTGGAGACCGCGCTGAAGTTCGCCCGGTGCGCCACCGGGAAGCGGCGGGTGCTCTACTGCGACCACGCCTTCCACGGGCTCACCGCCGGCTCGCTCTCGGTGAACGGCGAGGCCGGCTTCCGCAAGGGCTTCGAGCCGCTGCTGCCGGACAGCTCGATCCCGCTCGGCGACCTCGGCGCGCTGGCCAGGGAGCTGCGCCGGGGCGATGTGGCGGCGCTGATCGTGGAGCCGATCCAGGGCAAGGGGGTGACCGCCGTCCCGCCCGGCTGGCTGCGGGCCGCCCAGGAGCTGCTGCACGAGCACAAGGCCCTGCTGATCTGCGACGAGGTGCAGACCGGCATCGGACGGACCGGGGACTTCTTCGCCTACCAGCACGAGGAAGGGGTGCTGCCCGACCTGGTGTGCGCGGCCAAGGCGCTGTCCGGCGGGTACGTGCCGATCGGTGCCACCCTCGGCAAGGCCTGGATCTTCGACAAGGTGTACTCCTCGATGGACCGGGTGCTGGTGCACTCCGCCTCCTTCGGTTCCAACGCCCAGGCGATGGCGGCCGGCCTGGCCACCCTGCAGGTGATGCGGGACGAGCAGGTGGTGGAGAACGCCCGCCGGGTCGGCGACCTGTTCCGCGAGCGGCTGGCGGCGCTGGTGGAGAAGTACGAGCTGCTCGCCGAGGTGCGGGGGCGCGGGCTGATGATCGGGATCGAGTTCGGGCGGCCGAAGTCGCTGAAGCTGCGGACCGGCTGGACGGCCCTGCAGGCGGCGCGCAAGGGCCTGTTCGCGCAGATGGTGGTGGTGCCGCTGCTCCAGCGGCACCGGATCCTCACCCAGGTCTCGGGCGACCACCTGGAGGTCATCAAGCTGATCCCGCCGCTGATCATCACCGAGCGGGAGGTGGACCGCTTCGTCGGGGCGTTCACCGAGGTGATGGACGACGCGCACCGGGGCAGCGGGCTGATGTGGGACTTCGGTCGCACGCTGGTCAAGCAGGCCGTCGGCGGTAAGTAGGGGTGGCCGACCGGATCGAGCTGCGGATCACCGGGGTGCTCGGGGCGCTGACCGTGACCAGCGGGGTGGTGGACGCGGTCAGCTTCCTCGGGCTGGGGCACGCCTTCGCCGCGCTGGCCACCGGTAACCTGCTGCTGCTCGCGTTCGGGATCGCCGGGACACAGGGGCTGCCGGTGGCCCGCCCGGCGATGGCGCTGGCCGGGTTCGTGCTGGGGGCGGCCGCCGCCCATGCGGTGATCGCGCGCCGGCTGGCGGCCGGGCGGCGGTGGTTCGTGGCGGGGTTGCTGCTGGAGTCCGCGGTGGTGGGCGCCGGTGGCGGCTACGCGCTGGCCACCGGCGGCACCGCCATCCCGGTGGGCGGCCATGCCACGCTGGTGTTCCTGCTGCTGACCTTCGCCATGGGGTGGCGCAGCCGGCTGGTCTTCCAGACCCGGATCCCCGAGATGCCGACCACGCTGGCGCAGATGACGCTGATCAAGCTGGTCGCCGCCCTCGCCCCGCCGCACCGGTCGGAGATCGGCGGCGGCCTGACCAGGGTGCAGCGGCTGACGACCGTGGTGGGGATGTTCCTCGGGGGTTTGGTGGGGGCGGCCGCGCTGCCGGCCGGGCTCGGCGTGGTGCTGCTGGCGGAGGCCGGCTGCGTCGCCGCCGTGGCGGCGGTCTACGCGCGCGAGCCGCAGCTGCGGCCGCCCCGGGCGGCGGTGTCCTAGGGCGCGACCCTCACCCGAGCCGCGCGCCCGACGGTGCACGGCTCGGGTCCGAGGTCGCGGTCCGGCTAGCGCGGTGCCGTGCAGAGGGTGGACTGGAGGGCGGTGAGGATCTTGTCGGCCTTCTCCGGGCCGAAGCCGTTCGGGTGGGCGGGGGAGGTGAAGCGCTGGTTGGTGAGCTCGACCAGCTTCGGCCGGTCCTTGGGGAAGTTGAAGATCGCCTGGCACTGGTTGCGGGCCGCGTCGACCGCCTTCTCGGGCTTGCCCGCGACGATCTCCGGGTCGATCGCGTCGAGCGCGGCGATCAGCTTCGCGGTGGCCGCGCCGTCCGGTGCGGGGGGCAGCCCCGCGTCGCTCGGGGGCGCGGGCTTCGACGCCTCGGGGGTCGCGCTCTGGCCGCCCGAGCCCTGCGGGGCGGGCTCGGAGGGGGCGATCGGGGCGGCGGTGGTGCCGGTGGCCGAGGACGGGGCACCGGTGGCGGCGGTGGTGGTGCCGCCCCCGGAGCAGGCGCACAGGGTCAGGGCGGCGGTGGCCGTGGCGGCCAGCAGGGTGGCTCGAAGACGCATGCCCGTACGGTGTCATGCTCGCGTCCGGTACGGAAGACCTTGACGGGGCGCCGGCCTCACAGCTCGGTGCGGCGGCGGCGGACCACCACCAGCAGGTCCACCGCGGCGAGCAGGGTCAGCGCACCGCAGACGACGGCGAACACCGTGAGCATCGCCTGGCTGGGGTTGTCGGCCGCGGTCGAGCGCGCCGCCCAGACCGCGAAGCCGACCGTCAGCAGGGCGAACAGCGGGGTGAACAGGACCGACAGCAGGAAGCGGAGCTTCAGGTCGGTCCGGGCGGTGGCGGGTTCGGTGCCGCTCCGCCAGGTCCTGGGGGTCTTCGCCGTACGCATCGGTCCATCGCCTCCGCGGGTCGCCTGCGCGCCCTGCCGGTCCACCCTTCCAGAGTAGGCCGGGATCGGCGCGCGGGGCGGCCGGTCACTCGCCGCGGCGCCACCGGGCGATCCGGGTGTCCACCGCGGCGACCAGCGGCTCGGCCGGCGGCAGCACCAGCAGCACCAGCAGCCCGGCGGCCCAGCCGGCCAGCACGTCGGAGACCCAGTGGGTGCCGAGGTAGACGGTGGTGAGGCCGACCGACAGGGCGGTCGCGGCCGCCAGCACCGCGCCGACGCGCCGGCCGCGGACGGCCAGGTAGGCCAGCACGCCCCAGGTCACCACCGCGTTGGCGGTGTGCCCGGACGGGAAGATGTTTCCGCCGGAGAACAGCTCGGGGGAGCCGACGTAGTGTGCGTAGTGCGGACCCAGCCGGCCGGTGACGATCTTGACGCTGCCGACCGTGATGTTGAGCAGCAGCAGGGCCATGCCCATCACCAGCAGCGGCCGCAGCGTCCTGGTCCGGTGCGAGCGCCAGGCGAGCCACAGCAGGGCGGCGACGGCGGTCGGGCCGCGCTGGCCGGCCACCACCCAGACGTCCAGGAACGGCTCCAGGTCGGGCCAGTGGTGGTAGGGGCGGAACTGCTGGATCGCCCAGTCGAGGTCGACCAACGGGGTGTCGCACAGGATCCCGACCACCACCAGCAGATAGCCGATCCCGGTGAGGCCGAACACCATGGCGTGCCGTCTGCTGATCGGCGGCCAGCCCGACTCGATGGGGGTTGCGACCTGGGCGGTGGCATTAAGGGAGTCGGTGGATTCGATTCTGGCTGGCACGCCCCAGAGATTACCCCGGGCTCGTGGGGGCGCTCCCGGGGTTGCCGGAAATCGGCTGGTCAGAGTGGTGTGATGATCCTGTGCCCGGCGCTAATACCGTTTGCCAATACCGCTTCCGCAGGGCCTCTACCTGCGGATTTCCGGAGGTTTCTCCAATTGATTGGCGGGCTGCTCGGGAGAATGTGACGTTGGTCATTTCCGCGACCGGAAATGACCAACGCCGTTCGGTTCAGGAGCAGTGGAAGCGGGCCGACCCCCAGTCACCGTGGTCACCGGTGGCGGTGCCGACGCTGCTGACCACCAGGTGCACCCGCTGCGCCGCACCGAGCGGTACGTCGACCGCCAGCGGGGCCGATTGCGAGGTCAGGGTGGGTGAGGTCCACAGCGTCGCACCGTCGGCCTGCACCGAGAAGGTCACGTCGCCGTAGCCGCTGATCTCGTCGTCGATGCCGACCGAGGCGGTGAACGAGGAGCAGTGCCCGCCGGTCAGGAACTCGATGTCGGAGGCGGCGTGCGCGCCGATCCCCTTCGGGTGCACGGTGCCGTCGAGGGTGATCGGGTGGCCGTCCGCCGCGCCCTGCTCACCGTTGCTCCGGTCGCGCTCGGCCGGGCCCCAGCCGTTGGTCGAGCCGACCCAGGTCAGGTCGCTCGCCCAGCTGTCGACCCGCGGGCCGCCCGGGTCGGTCGGGGTGGAGCCGCCCCCCACGGCGCTCGCCCCGTCCAGCACCAGCTGGAAGGCGGTGGCGGTGGACAGCGCGGCCGTCTTCACGTGGACCACGCCGGTCCGGTCCGCCGGGTCGTACCACCAGCCCTCGGTGGCGGCGTCGAAGGCGGCCTTGGTGGCGAGCCTCGGCAGGGCCCGCCCGCCCAGCGCGACCTGGGTCGGGGCGGTGGTGCTGTGCACGTCGAACCGGTACGGCCGGGCGGTCTGCTTGCCGGTGAAGTCGCCGGTGCTGGCGCTCACGTCGATCCGCACCTGGCCGGCGCCGGTGGCGGGGGCGTCCACCGTGGCGGTCTGGGTGGCGTACTTGCCGGTGCGGTGCTGCCGGGTGACGCCGTCGTCCTCGTACAGGCTGAACGAGCTGCGCCCCTGCGGGTACACGTCCCAGGTCAGCGGGGAGCTCGCGGTGCGGTCCAGGTACGAGCTGACGCCGGGCCACATCGGCACCGTGGCACCGGCCTTGACGAAGAGCGGCAGGGTGTCCAGCGGGGCCTGGTAGCCGTTGACGGTGGTCGGGCCCTGGTAGGTGCGGCCGGTCCAGTAGTCCACCCAGGTGCCCTTGGGCAGGTAGATGCCGTCCCGGACGGAGGTGTCCGCGTACACCGGGGCGACCAGGAAGTCCTCACCGCTCAGGAACTCGTACTTCACCGCGTCGGTGGCGGTCACCGGGTCGTCGGGGTACTCCAGCGCCAGCGGGCGGACCGCGCCGACCCCGGTGCGGGTGGCCTCCGCCGCGTAGCTGTACATGTAGGGGAGCAGGGACTCCTTGAGCTTGAGGTACTTGCGGTTGATCGCGGTGTACGGCTCCCCGTACCGGTAGGGCTGCTTGTCGCTGGGCGCCCAGCCGTCCATCGACATGATGGCCGGCAGGAAGGACTTCCACTCCAGGTCGCGGGTGTAGGTCTTGGCGCTGCCGCCGAAGATCCCGTCCACGTCGCCGCTGTTGTACGCCATGCCGGACATGGTCGCGCCGGCGTAGGTGGGGATCTGCCAGCGGATGTAGTCCCAGCTGCCGGACTGGTCGCCGCTCCACTGCACCCCGCAGCGCTGCGCGCCGGACCAGCTCTCCGGGGCCCAGGTGAAGCCGCGGGCGTCGCTGTTGGCCTCGATGCCCTGGTACGCCGCCTTGCAGCCGTCCAGCGCGAACTTGTAGCCGGAGCCGACCCAGGCCACGTCCAGCTTGGCGATCCGCTGGCCGGCCCTGACCTGGTCGGCGAGCTGGGAGAGGCCGTTCTCGGTCCACAGGCCGAGCTGCATCTTGCGCTGCTGGAGGCCTTGGGCGGTCTGGGCCAGGTTCTCGTAGCCGCAGCCGTACCCGTCGTTGACCAGCATCCAGCCGTTCGGCATGTCGTTCTGGACGTAGCCGTCGGCCACCTTCAGTGCGTCCAGGGTGTGCCGCTCGCCGCGGTTGGCGTTGTGCAGGTAGCAGTCGGAGTCGCCCATCTCCAGGCCGTAGATCGGCGGCAGGAAGGGCTTGCCGGTGAGCGAGGTGTACTGGCCGATCACGTCCTTGGTGCTCGGGCCGGCGAAGTAGTACGCGTCGAAGCGCAGCTCCTGCTCGGTGGTGCTGACCGGGTCGGTGAAGGCGTAGGTGCCGGGGGCGTAGGTGTTGCGGAAGACGCCGTAGCCGGCCGAGGAGAGGTAGAACGGCACCGAGTTGGGGTGCCCGCCCTCGTTCCAGTTGGTGTCCTGGCCGACCTGGACCGTCCGGCCGCGGTAGCTGAACGAGCCGTTCTGCTCGCCGGCGCCGAAGAACTGCTCGGTGGCGCCCCGGGCCAGGGTCTGGGTGGTGGCCTTGCCGTCCCAGCTGAGCGGCTTGGACTCGGACCAGACCAGGCTGCCGTCCGCCCGGTACAGCGCGAACCGCAGGGCCGCCTTGTAGACCCGCAGGGTCAGTCTGCTGGTGGAGATCTCGTAGCGGTCCCCGGCGTCCCGCCAGCTGGTGGCCGGGGGCGCGCCCTGCGGCAGCACGATGTCGCTGCCGGTCGGGTCGGTGAAGCTGCCGTTCGGGGCGAGCTCGATCCGGAAGACCTGGTCGGTGGTGAAGCTGACCCGGGCCCGGGCGGTGCCGGCCGAGATCGCGTAGCCGGCTCCGTCGGCGCGGAAGGCGGTGACGGCGCCCGCGCTGGTGGTGGCGGCCACCGCGGCGGGGGACAGGGCGGCGCTGAGGCTCGCCCCGCTGAGGGTCAGTGCGGCGGCGAGAGCCAGGGCGGCCGGCCGTATGAGCGGGTGGTGCACAGTTCTGCGCATAAGCACCTCTCGCAGTGCAGTATTGAGCAACTGCGAGCAGGTATAGCGCAGTTGTCGGCGCTTGACCACAGTCCTGACATGACCTGACCTGAAATGTCCATGCCTGGAAATGCCGAAGGCCCCGCATCACTGCGGGGCCTTCGGCACTCCGGACAGACGCTGATCAGGGCAGCAGGCGCTCCACGGCCGCGGCGCCGTACTTGGCCAGATCCTGGCGGGCCTTCTCGATCAGCTCGGGGGTGGGCTCGCGACCCGAGGCGCGCACCAGGTCCTCGGGATCGACGGGGTGCTCGGATCCGGTGTGCAGCAGGTGGTCCGGGGTCGGCATGGAGTCGACGTCGGTGGGCTCGGACATAGAGGGCCTCCGGGGAGAGGGTGCCGGTCGGTCGCCGGGCGGGCGACCGGCTTCCCCTCGAGTGTGGACCTCACCGCCGCCGGCCCGCGCGGTGAGGCCCTCCGGCGTGTCGCGGCCCGCCCGGCGCAGGCCCGGTGCCGCTAGTCGAGCGGGCCGCCCGCGACGTAGATCACCTGGCCGGAGACGAAACCGGCGCCCTCGCCGGCCAGGAAGGAGATGGTGTGGGCGATGTCCTCCGGGACGCCGACCCGGCCGACCGGGATCTGGGTGGCGGCGGCGGCCTTGAAGGCCTCGAACTCCATGCCGACCCGGGCCGCGGTGGCCGCGGTCATGTCGGTGGCGATGAAGCCGGGCGCGACCGCGTTGGCGGTGATGCCGAACTTGCCGAGCTCGATCGCCAGGGTCTTGGTGAAGCCCTGCAGGCCGGCCTTGGCGGTGGAGTAGTTGGCCTGGCCGCGGTTGCCCTGCGCGGAGGAGGAGGACAGGTTGACGATCCGGCCGAAGCCGGCGTCCACCATGTGCTTCTGCACCGCGCGGGTCATCAGGAAGGCGCCCTTGAGGTGCACGCCCATCACGGTGTCCCAGTCGGATTCGGACATCTTGAACAGCAGGTTGTCCCGCAGGACGCCGGCGTTGTTGATCAGGACCACCGGGGCGCCCAGCTCCTCGGCGACCCGGTCGACCGCGGCCTGCACCTGCTCGGCGTCCGAGACGTCGGCGCCGACGGCCAGCGCCCGGCCGCCCGCCGCCGTGATCCGCTCGACCGTCTCCTGGGCCGCCGCCTCGGCGAGGTCGATCACCGCGACCGCGTACCCGTCCGCCGCCAGGCGCAGGGCGGTGGCGGCGCCGATGCCCCGGGCCGCGCCGGTCACGATCGCGACCCTGGGGGTGGTGGTCTGCTCGGTCATGCTCGTACTCGTCTCTCTCGGTGGGGTGACGGGCGAGGCCGGAGAGTTGACGGCGGCCTCCCCCGAGGTCCCGCGCTGGGCGGGGGATGGTAGCGCTGCGTGGTGCGCGGTCACCTTACCGGCGAGTAGGATTCCGGGCCAGAGGGCAGCGCCGCAGGTGACGGAGGGTGAGGGCGACTCGGATCCGAGCGGGTGAACCACCCTCTGACACGACCCCGACAGGCCGGGGAAATATGCCAACTTCGCCGAACATGCGTCTACTATTGGCCCCTGCCTGCCAGCACAGGCCGACCGTTTGTATAGTGTGCGCCAGCAGCCACCGGCTGCACGGCTGGCGTGCCTTCCATCACAGCGGGATGCTCACTCGCCGTTACTGCCCCGCTCGGGTGTCCCACACACACCGGGCGTGACACCGGGACGGATTTCATGGTGCTGGGGGAGATCCCGACAACCCGAGTGACCGGCCGACTGCAGCAGTCGCCCGGCCACCTCATCCGCGTGGCCCAGCAGGTACACACCCGCTTGTGGTCCGAATTCGTCGGTACCGAGCTGACGGCTCCGCAGTTCGCGGTGCTGCTCGTACTGGCCCTCGAGCCGGGCGCCGACCAGCGCACGGTGGGCGAGCGGGCTTCGCTCGACAAGGCCACGATGGCCGAAATGGTCGCCCGCCTGGTGCGGCGCGGCCTGGTGCTCCGCCGCCGCGATCCGGCCGACGGCCGTCGCAAGCTGCTGGCACTCTCGCAGAACGGCGCCCAGGCGGTGCGCGAGGCCACCGGCGGAGTGGTCCGGGTGCAGCGGACGCTGTTCGAGCCGCTCAACCCCGAGGAGCAGGTCGAGATCGTCCGGGTGATGTCGAAGATAGCCAGGCTGGAGCCTGCCGCTGTCGCCGTCATGACCGATGCCCGGCCGATGCTGGACGCCCAGCGGGCGATCGGCTACCTGATCCGGGTGGCGCAGCAGGTGCACACCAAGCTCTGGTCCGACAAGGTCGGCTCCGAGCTGACGGCCCCGCAGTACGCGGTGCTCGACGCGCTGGAGACCGAGCCGGGCGCGGACCAGCGCACCGTCGGCGAGCTCGCCTCGCTCGACAAGGCGACGATGGCGGAGATGGTCAGCCGCCTGGTGCGCCGGGGCCTGGTGCTCCGCCGCCGCGACCCTTCGGACGGCCGGCGCAACCTGCTCTCGCTCTCGCCGGACGGCCAGGACCTTCTGCACCGCTCGGCGGCGGGCGTGCGCGAGGTCCAGCAGCTCCTGCTCTCCCCTCTCGAGGAGCACGAGCACGAGCCGGCGATGGCCCTGCTGGCCAAGGCGGCTCGGCTGTAGGGTCCGTATCTCACTCGCGGATCGGCTGTAACGATTCGCCAGGGCGCTTGAAGGGCCGTCACCCCGCGGGGTGACGGCCCTTCAAGCATGCGGCCGCGCCGCCGGTCGGCGGCAGTGCCGGTCAGTTCCAGTCGAAGGACTGCGGGTCCGGGCCGATCCGCACCCCGGTCGCCACGCCGGCGATCGCGGCCAGGTCCGCCGCGTCCAGCTCGAAGCCGGCCACGTCGAGGTTCTCCCGGATCCGGGACGGGGTGACCGACTTCGGGATCGCGATGACGCCGCTCTGCAGGTGCCAGCGGAGCACCACCTGGGTCACCGTGCGGCCGTGCTTCTCGGCGATCTTCACCAGCTCCGGCTCGGCCAGCAGCGCGCCGCCCTGGCCGAGCGGGCTCCACGCCTCGGTGGCGATGCCGTGCTGCGCCTGGAAGTCGCGCAGCTCCTGCTGCGGGAAGTAGGGGTGCAGCTCGACCTGGTTGAGCACCGGCACCACGGAGCTCTCCTTGAGCAGGGTCTCCAGCTGCGGGATGCCGAAGTTGGAGACGCCGACCGACTTGACCCGGCCGTCCGCGAGCAGCTCCGTGACGCCCTCCCAGACGTTCAGGAAGGTGCCGTGCATCGGGCGCGGCCAGTGGATCAGGTAGAGGTCCACGTAGTCCAGGCCGAGCTTGCCGAGCGACTCGTCGAAGGCCTTGCGGACGGCGTCCTTGCCCGCCTGCCCGGACCAGTCCTCGGTGCCGGAGTTCCACAGCTTGGTGGTGATGTACAGCTCCTCGCGGGGCACGCCGGCCTCCGCGACGGCCTGGCCGGTGCCGACCTCGTTCTCGTAGATCGCGGCCGTGTCGATCGAGCGGTAGCCGGCCTCGATGGCGGCGCGCACCGCCGGGGTGGCCTCCGCGTCGGGGACCTGCCAGACGCCGAAGCCGAGCTGCGGGATCTCCGCGCCGTTGTTCAGGGTGACGCTGGGGATGGTGCTCACGAGAAGGGGTGCCCTTCTGATCGTCCGATGCTTTCGAACGGGGCGAACCTCCGGCAACGCCGGATCATTCCCGCCCGGCCGCGATCCGTCGGACGGCGCCGGCCGGAAAACCTGTTGCGTACGTCACATCGGGACCGGCAGGCTCGATGCCCATGACGTCCTGACGAGACCCCTCCCCACCCCCGCTCCGCCCCGGCCGCGACCTCGCCCCCGGGGCGCACCGCCGCGCCCGCACACCGGCCGCGAGCCCCGGCACTCTGCCACAGCGTCCCTGCCAGCACAGCGCAAACGGAGCGTCATGCCGCTCGAACCCCTGCCCATGGCCGATCCCGGCACCCCCGATCTCACCTCCCCCACCGCATTCCTGCGCTGGCTGCGCCGCAGCCAGCGCCGCGGCCAGCTGCTCGCCACCTGGTGGGGCGTGCTGGAGCTGGGCTGCATGGCGGCCCTGCCGACCGCCCTCGGCCTCGGCATCGAGTCCGCCGTGCGCCGCGACGGGGCCGGCCTCCTGCGGGCCGGCCTGCTCGCGCTGGCCCTGTCGGCCGTGCAGACCGTCGGCTTCGTGCTGCTGCACCGCCAGGCGGTGTGGAACTGGATCACCGCCGCCTCCCAGCTCCGCCAGCTGGTCGCCCGCCAGGCCTCGCACCTCGGGGCCGGGCTGTCCCGTTCGATCGCCACCGGTGAGATCGTCGCGGTCAGCAGCGGCGACGTGGAGAAGATCGGCTGGTACGTGGAGCTGGTCGCCCGGGTGCGCGCCGCCGTGCTGGTCTGGCTGGGCGTCAGCCTGGCCGTGCTGGTGCGCCAGCCGGTGCTGGGCGTGGCCGTGCTGCTCGGCGTGCCGGTGCTCGCGATCGCCGTCTGGCCGCTGCTCGGCCCGTTCGAGCGCCGCTACGACGAGCAGCGCCGGCTCGGCGGCAAGGCGACCGAGCTGGCCGCCGACACCGTGGCCGGCCTGCGGGTGCTGCGGGGCATCGGCGGCGAGGAGCTGTTCCTCCAGCGCTACCGGGCCGCCTCCCAGCTGGTCCGCGGCGCGGCCGTGCGGGCCAGCCGGGTCTGGGCCCTGATGCAGGCCCAGCAGGTGCTGCTGCCCGGCCTGTTCGTGGTCTCGGTCACCTGGTACGGCGCCCACCTGGCGGTCGCCGGCCGGATCGGGATCGGCGAGCTGGTCGCCGTGTACGGCGCGACCGCCTTCCTGGCCGCGCCGCTGCGGATCCTCGGCGAGGCCGCGCACGCCTACAGCGTGGCCCGGGTCTCGGCCGCCCGTGCCACCCGGGTGCTGAGCCTGTCCCGGGGCGACGGCGAGCCGGGCCCGGCGGCCGAACTGGTCCGGCCGGACCGCGCCGACCTGCACGACCCGCTGACCGGGCTGACCGCGGTGGCCGGCCGGCTGACCGCGGTGGTCTGCGGCGACCCGGACTTCGCCGGCGAGCTGGCCGACCGGCTCGGCGGCCACCTGCCGCCCGCCGGCGGCGAGCCGGCCGGTCCGGGCGTGCGGCTCGGCGGCACCGCGCTCGACGACGTCCCGCTGGCCGAGGCGCGGGCCGCCGTCCTGGTGCACGACAAGGATCCGGTGCTGCTCTCCGGCACCCTGGCCGAGCTGCTGGACGTACCGCGCTCCGGCCGGGTGGCGGTGGCCGAGGCACTCGCCGCGGCCCAGGCCGAGGACGTGCTGGACGCCCTGGTGGACGGCTCGCCCGAGTGCGCCGGGGACGCCATGGCGGCCCGGATCACCGAGCGCGGCCGCTCGCTCTCCGGTGGCCAGCGCCAGCGGCTGGCGCTGGCCCGCTCGCTGGTCGCCGACCCCCCGGTGCTGGTGCTCGACGAGCCCACCAGCGCGGTCGACGCGCACACCGAATCGCGGATCGCGACCGGGCTCGCCGAAGTCCGGGCCGGGCGCACCACCGTGGTGTTCGCGACCAGCCCGCTGCTGCTGGACCGGGCCGACGCGGTGGTGCTGGTGCACGGCGGAAGGGTCGCCGCGGTGGGCCGCCACCGCGAGCTGCTGGCCGGCGACCCGCACTACCGCGCGGTGGTCACCCGCGCCGACGAGAGCCCGGTGGACCGGGACCGAGCCGTGAAGGAGCCGGTATGAAGCCCCCCGTCGTCCAGGAGACCGGGCCCGCCACCATGCTGCCGGTCGGCTCGCCGGCCGCGGTCCGCTCCTACGTCCGACTGCTGGCCCGCCGGCACCGGGGCGGCTTCGCCGGCGTGGTGCTGCTGCACACCGTGGCCACCCTGGCCGGTCTGGTCGGGCCCTGGGTGCTCGGCTCGCTGGTGGAGTCGCTGAGCGCGGGCACGGCCGAGGGCCGGGTGCTCGGCGCGGTCGGTTGCTACCTCGCGGCGCTGGTGGTGCAGTCCGTCTTCACCGGGCTGTCCCGGCTGCGCGGCGGGGTGCTCGGCGAGGAGGTGCTGGCCGACCTGCGGGAGGACTTCCTGGTCCGCTCGGTCGCGCTGCCGCCCGGCGTGCTGGAGCGGGCCGGCACCGGTGACCTGGTCTCCCGTGGCACCACCGACATCGACCGGCTGGGCAAGTCGGTCCGCGAGGCGGTGCCGGAGCTGGCGGTCGCGGTGGTCTCGCTGGTGCTGGTGGCCGGAGCGCTGCTCGTCACCTCGCCGCTGCTGGCGGTCAGCGCGCTGATCGGGCTGCCGCTGCTGCTGGCCTCCTCGCGCTGGTACTTCCGGCGGGCCCCGGGCTCGTACCGGGCGGAGTCCGCGGGCTACGCCGCCGTCAACACCGTGCTGGCCGAGACGGTGGACGCGGGCCGGACGGTGGAGACGCTGCGCCTCGGCGAGGAGCGGGTCGAGCTGACGGACCGGAAGATCGCCGAGTGGCTGGCCTGGGAGCGGTACACGCTCTGGCTGCGGGTCACCTGGTTCCCCACCATCGAGGCCGCCTACACCCTGGCGATCCTGGGCACCCTGCTGCTCGGCGGGGTGTACGCGCTGAACGGCTGGATCGGTGTCGGCCAGCTGACCACCGGGGTGCTGTACGCCCAGGCGCTCACCCATCCGGTGGACATGATCCTGCGCTGGTACGACGAGCTGCAGATCGGTCAGGCCTCGCTGGCCCGGCTGGTGGGCGTGCGGGAGGTGCCCGACCCGGAGACCGACGAGTCGGCGCACCCGGACGGCCTGCGGGTGACCGCGGACCAGGTCCGGTTCGGCTACCGGGAGGGCTCCGACGTGCTGCACGGCATCAGCCTGGACGTCGCGCCGGGCAGCCGGGTCGCCCTGGTCGGGCCGTCCGGCGCGGGCAAGTCCACCCTGGGCCGGCTGCTGGCCGGGGTGTACGCGCCGAGCCGCGGCACCGTGACGCTGGGCGGGGCGCAGCTGTCCCGGATGCCGGCCGAGCGGGTCCGCACCCAGGTGGCGCTGGTCAACCAGGAGCACCACGTCTTCGTCGGCACCCTGCGCGACAACCTGCGCCTGGCCCGGCCGGACGCGGACGACACCGAGCTGCGGGCCGCGCTGGCCGCGGTGGACGCCGGCGAGTGGGCCCGGGCGCTGCCCTCCGGTCTGGACACCGAGGTCGGCTCCGGCGGCACGGTGCTGACTCCGGCGCAGGCGCAGCAACTGGCACTGGCCCGGCTGGTGCTGGCGGACCCGCACACCCTGGTGCTGGACGAGGCGACCTCGCTGCTGGACCCGCGGGCCGCCCGGCACCTGGAGCGCTCGCTGGCCCGGGTGCTGGACGGCCGGACGGTGATCGCGATCGCGCACCGGCTGCACACCGCCCACGACGCTGACGTGATCGCGGTGGTCGAGCAGGGCCGGATCAGCGAGTACGGCAGCCACCCCGAGCTGGTGGCGGCCGACGGCCCGTACGCCGCACTGTGGCGCTCCTGGCGGGACGAGCGCTGACCGGCCGTCGGCGCGCCCGGGCCACCCGGGCGGGTGTACCGCGTTGCGCCGCCCGGGCCAACCCCGGGCGGCGCGCCGCCCGGGCCGCTCGCGGCGGAGCACACTGCCCAGGTGACCAAGATTTCCGACGGCTCCCCGGGAGCCAACAAGCGCGGTGAGATCGCGGGCATCCCGACCAGGGTGATCGCCATTGTGGTGATCACTGCCCTGGCGCTCTGGTTCCTGTTCGCCAACCTGGACCGGGTGAAGATCCAGTTCTGGGTCTTCACGGTGACGGCTCCGCTCTGGATCGCCCTGCTGGCGACCCTGCTGGTCGGGGCGGCGCTGGGCTGGCTGGCCAAGGGGCGCCGCACCGAATGACCTCCGCAGGGTTCACCCCGCTGATCGAACTCAGCGGGGTGAACAAGCATTTCGGCGCCCTGCACGTGCTGCGGGACGTCGACCTGGTGGTCGGGCGCGGTGAGGTGGTGGTGGTGATCGGCCCGTCCGGCTCGGGCAAGTCCACCCTGTGCCGGACGATCAACCGGCTGGAGCCGATCGAGAGCGGCACCATCAGCGTCGACGGGCAGCCACTGCCCACCGAGGGCAAGGGGCTCGCCAGGCTGCGGGCCGAGGTCGGGATGGTCTTCCAGAGCTTCAACCTGTTCGCCCACAAGAGCGTGCTGCAGAACGTGGCGCTCGCCCAGGTGAAGGTGCGCCGCCGGCCCCGGGAGGAGGCCGAGGCTCGGGCCCGGGACCTGCTGGAGCGGGTCGGGCTGACCGGGCAGGCCGACAAGTACCCGGCGCAGCTCTCCGGCGGCCAGCAGCAGCGGGTGGCGATCGCCCGGGCACTGGCGATGGACCCCAAGGCGCTGCTCTTCGACGAGCCCACCTCGGCCCTCGACCCCGAGATGATCAACGAGGTGCTGGACGTGATGCGGGGGCTGGCGCAGGACGGGATGACCATGGTGGTGGTCACCCATGAGATGGGCTTCGCCCGCTCCGCCGCCAACCGGGTGGTCTTCATGGCGGACGGCCGGGTCGTCGAGGACCGGGAGCCCGAGGCGTTCTTCGCCGAGCCGCGGAGCGAGCGGGCGAAGGACTTCCTCTCCAAGATCCTCAAGCACTGAGGCGGCGGCGTGCGACGGACCCTCGGCGTTCCCCTGCCCCTGACCCTGCTTCGGCTCCTGCTCCTCCTGCTGCTCGTGGCGCCGGCCGGCTGCGGCCGGGCCGGCACCCCGCCGGTCAAGGGCCCGCAGCCGGGCGCGCTGCCCGGCTACCAGGTGGCCGGCGGCGACCCGGTGCCCGACTCGCCGACCCTGGCGGCCGCCCGGGCCCGCGGCCACCTGGTGATCGGGGTCAAGGAGGACCAGCCCTACCTCGGGCAGAAGGACCCGGCCAGCGGCGTCTACTCCGGCTTCGACATCGAGATCGCCAAGATGGTCGCCGCCGACCTGGGCTTCGCCCCGGACCGGATCGAGTTCAGGACCGTCGCCTCGGCCAACCGCGAGACCGCGTTGCAGAACGGCCAGGTCGACTACTACGTGGGCACCTACACGATCAACGACAACCGCAAGAAGCTGGTCGGCTTCGCCGGGCCGTACTTCGTCGCCGGCCAGGCCCTGCTGGTGCGCCGCAACGAGAAGGGCATCGACGGGCCGCAGGACCTGGCCGGCCGGAAGGTCTGCTCGGCGGCCGGCTCCACCCCGTACCAGCGGATCCAGCGGGACTACCCGCAGGCGAAGCTGGTCGGCTACGACACCTACTCGGCCTGCGTCGACAACCTGATCACCGGCCAGGTGGACGCCGTCACCACCGACAACGCGATCCTCCAGGGCTACGCCGCCAAGGTGCCCGACGAGCTGCGGATCGCGGGGCAGCCGTTCTCCACCGAGCCGTACGGCATCGGCACCCCGCGCGGCGACACCGCGCTGCGGCTGGCGATCGACGACGCCCTCGCGCACCACGAGCAGAACGGCGACTGGCTGCGGGCCTACCGGGCGACGCTGGGCCTGTCCGGGGTGCCGGCCCCCGAACCGCCGCCGATCGACCGGTACTGAATCGGCACCGACCGGCACCGACCCGGTCCTGCGAGAGGGATCCGCCCGGCATGAAAGTCCTGACCGACAACTTCTCCACCTACTGGCACGGCTTCCTGGGCACCCTCTGGCTCACCCTGGTCAGCGCGGCGCTCGCGCTGGCGCTCGGCGTGCTGGTGGCGGGGTGCCGGGTCTCCCCGGTGCGCCCGCTGCGGACCTTCGGCACGGCCTGGGTGACGGTGCTGCGCAACACGCCGCTGACGCTGCTGTTCTTCGTGGTGGTGCTGGGCCTGCCGCGGTTCGACGTGACGCTGCCGTTCTTCACCTTCGCGGTGCTCGCGCTCGGCTGCTACACCTCGGCCTTCGTCTGCGAGGTGCTCCGCTCGGGCGTCAACACCGTGCCGGCCGGGCAGGGTGAGGCCGCCCGCAGCCTGGGGATGACCTTCGGCCAGACGCTGGGCGTGGTGGTGCTGCCGCAGGCGTACCGCTCGGTGGTGGCCCCGCTCGGCAGTGTGATGATCGCGCTGGCGAAGAACACGGCCATCGCCGGCTCCTTCAGCGTCACCGAACTGCTCGGCGTCTACCGCCCGCTCAACGAGCTGGGTTACGGCATCGTCTGGACCTTCGTCTGGATCGCGGCCGGCTACCTGGTCATCACGCTGGCGATCAGCCTGCTGTTCAGCCTGCTGGAGCGGCGCGCGGCGGTGGCCCGATGAGCGAGGCCTCCGCGCTCCACGACGCCCCCGGCCCGCGGGCGCTGGCCCGGCACCGGCGGTACGGGCTGATCGCGCTGCTGGCGATCGCCGCGGTGCTCGGCTGGGTGGTGTACATGCTCGTGCACACCCACCAGTTCACCGCCGAGAAGTGGCGCCCGTTCGAGTACCGGGGAGTCCAGGAGCTGCTGCTGAGAGGGCTGGGGAACACCCTGAAGGCGTTCGCCCTGACGGTGCTGCTGGCGCTGCCCTTCGGTGCGCTGTTCGCGGCCGGGCGGCTCTCCGAGCACCGGGTGCTGCGGTGGGTCAGCACGCTGGTGGTGGAGTTCTTCCGGGCCATGCCGCTGCTGGTGATGATCTTCTTCATCTTCGTGGCCATGAAGGTGCAGCCGCTCTGGGCCCTGGTCGCCGGGCTGACCCTGTACAACGGATCGGTGCTGGCCGAGGTGTTCCGGGCCGGCGTGCTCGCGGTGCCGGCCGGGCAGCGGGAGGCCGCCTTCGCACTCGGCCTGCGCAAGACCCAGGTGATGGCCTACGTCCTGGTGCCGCAGGCCAACCGTGCGATGCTGCCGAGCATCATCAGCCAGCTGGTGGTCGCGCTGAAGGACACCTCGCTCGGCTTCCTGATCACCTACGAGGAGTTCCTGCACGCGGGCAAGCTGATCGCCACCAACCTGGACTACGGCCTGCCGTTCATCCCGGTGGTCATGGTGATCACGCCGGTCTACATCGGCCTGTGCCTGCTGCTGTCCTGGCTGGCCCGCTGGGTCGAGCGGCGCGGGCGGCGCAGCCCGCGGGCGCGCGGCGGGGCGCCGATGGCGAAGGCGGGCGTGGTGCTGGGCCTGCCACCGACCGGGGAGTGACGCGGGAGGCCCGGGGATACCAAAGTGACGGAGTAGAGGTGGGTCGCGGACCCCAAAATCCGCTTATGCTTCATCAGTGTTCGACTCACGGCACATCAAGACCTTCCACCAGGTGGTCAGCAGCGGCTCCTACTCCGCCGCCGCCCGGGTGCTCGGCTACACCCAGCCGGCCGTCACCCAGCAGATGAAGGCGCTGGAACGCACCGCGGGCGTCCCGCTGTTCACCAGGGCCGGCCGCGGGCTGCGGCTCACCGAGGCCGGCGAGGCGCTCGCCCGGCACGCCGAGACCATCCTGGGCAGCCTCGCCGCCGCCCAGCAGCAACTCGGCGCACTCGCCCGGCTGCGCGCCGGCCGGGTGCGGGTCTGCGGCTTCCCCAGTGCCAACGCCACCCTGATCCCGGAGGCGATGGCCCGGCTGCTGGCCGACCACCCGGGCGTCCGGGTGGAGCTGACCGAGGCCGAGCCGCCCGAGTCGGTGCAGCGGCTGCTGCGCGGCGAGTGCGACGTGGCCCTGTCGTTCAGCTACGTCGGCGGCGGCAACGCCCCGGTGCCCGAGGAGCTGGCCGAGATCCCGCTGCTGGAGGACCGGCTCACCGTCCTGCTGCCGGTCGGCCACCCGCTGGCCCGCCGGCACGCCGTCCGGATGGCCGACCTGGTCGAGGAGCGCTGGATCGCCGGCTGCCCCCGCTGCCGGGCCAACCTGCTGCAGGTCTGCGCCGAACAGGGCTACGCTCCCGACGTGGTCTTCACCACCGACGACAACCTGGCCGTCCAGAGCCTGGTGGCCGCCGGGGTCGGCATCGCGCTGATGCCCTCGCTGGTGCTCGCCTTCATGTGCCACCAGAAGGTCACCGGGCGCCTGGTCGAGCCGCACCAGTTCCGCCGGGTCTCGGCGTACGTGCTGCGCGAGCACCTGCGGGTGCCGGCCACCGCCGTGGTGGTGGAGGAGCTCAGGCTGGCCGCCGCGGCCCGGGCCGGCTGCTGATCCATAAGCGTTGATGGGGAGTCGGCCAACAAACCCTCCTTGGACGTGATGGGACGAGTGGCTCGACCCTGCAGGCATGACCACCACCGCCCCGAGGGCAGTCACCGCCGCCTGCACCCGGCGCATGCGCGGCTTGATCGAGGAGATCCGGGAGACCGTCGACCGCGGGCTGCCGCCGGACCTGACGGCCTACCTGGTCGGCGAACGGCTGGCGCCGCACCTCGGCGCGCCGGACCTGCTCACCGCCGAGCACTGCGAGGGCGACCCGGACCGCTACCGCCAGCACCTGCTGCACGCGGAGGCCGACGGCAGCTTCTCGCTGGTCGCGCTGGTCTGGCTGCCCGGCCAGCGGACTTCCGTCCACGACCACCTGTCCTGGTGCACCACCGGGGTCCACCTCGGTGAGGAGAGCGAACGCCGCTACCGGCTGATCTCCGACGGCCGCAACGCCCGGCTGGTCGCCACCGAGGACGTGGTCAACCCGCAGGGCGCGGTCTGCGGCTTCGCCCCGCCCGGCGACATCCACCGGGTGAGCAACTCCGGTGCCGGGCCCGCGATCTCGCTGCACGTGTACGGCGCGGACCTGGCCCGGCTCGGCAGCAGCATCCGCCGGGTCTACCGGCTGCCCGCCGAGGAGCGGTGACCTCGTCGTGGCACTGACCCTGCGGGCCGCCGCCCGCCCGGTGGCGGCTCCGCCCGCCTTCCGCCGCAACGGCCCGGGCCTCGCGCTGGCCGTCCTCGGCGTGGCCGTCGCCTGGGGCGTGCACGCGGTGCTGCCCGCCGTCCCGCGGCTCACCGCGGCCGTCGCGCTCGGCATCGCCGCCGCCCATCTGCCGGGCCTGCGCGCCCTGGTGCGGGGCGCCGCCCGGCCCGGGCTCTCGCTGGCCGGGCGCCGGCTGATGCGGATCGGCATCGTGCTGCTCGGCTGCAAGCTCAGCCTGCACGACGTGCTCGGCCTCGGCTGGGCCACCGTCGCGATGGTGCTGGCCGTGGTCGCCGCGACCTTCGCCGGGACCCTCTGGCTCGGCCGCCGGCTCGGCCTGCCCGGCGACCAGCCGCTGCTGATCGCCGCCGGCTACTCGATCTGCGGGGCCTCCGCGATCGGCGCGGTGAGCGAGGCCGCCGGCAGCGAGGAGGAGGACGCCGCCACCGCCGTCGCCCTGGTCACCCTGTGCGGTACCCTCGCCATCGCCGTCCTGCCGATGCTGCACCAGCCGCTCGGCCTGGACCCGACCGGCTTCGGCCGCTGGGTCGGGGCCGGCGTGCACGACGTCGGGCAGGTGGTCGCCACCGCGCAGACCGGCGGGCCGCTCGCGCTGCGCGAGGCGGTGCTGGTCAAGCTGATGCGGGTGACCCTGCTCGCGCCGCTGGTGGCCGGGGTGGGGATCGCGCTGCGGGAGCGGCGGCGGGCCGCCCCGGCCGTCCGCAAGCCTCCGGTGGTGCCGCTGTTCGTGGCCGGCTTCCTGCTGGTGGTCGTGGTGCGCAGCGTGCTGGAGGTGCCCGACGGGCTGCTCTCCGGCGCCCAACAGGCGCAGGAACTCCTGCTGGCCGCAGCCCTGTTCGGCCTCGGCAGTGCGGTCCACCTGCCCACGCTGGCCCGCACCGGCGGCCGGGTCGCCGCGCTCGGGCTGGCCTCCTGGGTGGTGGTCGCCGGGGTGTCGTACGCGGGCGTGCTGCTCACCACCTGAGGGCGTGTGGTGGGCGCGGAAAATCGCCGAGGCGGCGCGGGTGGTCGGTTAGAGTCGGATCGATCACGATGCACCATCCGGAGGACGCATGATGCCCGGACCCCAGAGCCCCGTCACCCTCGACCGGCAGGACGGCCCGTACGGGGAGGTGGTGCTGCGGCAGCGCGGCGAGCACTACGAGATCATCGCCAACGGCTGCTTCCTGATGGACACTTCGGACGGCCGCTCCGAGCGGCTGCTGGTCGCGGCGGCCCTGGGGCAACTGGCGGTCGAGCGGCCGTCGGTGCTGATCGGCGGCCTCGGGGTGGGCTTCTCGCTGGCGCACGCGGCGGCCGAACCGCGCTGGGGGCGGATCACGGTGGTCGAGCGCGAGCAGGCGGTGATCGACTGGCACCGGGCCGGGCCGCTGGCCGCGTTCTCGGCGGGCGCCCTGGACGACCCGCGGGTCGCCGTGGCCCACGCCGACCTGCTGGCCCACCTCGCGGAGCCGGGGGAGCGGTACGACGCGCTCTGCCTCGACATCGACAACGGCCCGGACTGGACGGTCACCGAGGCCAACGCCGGGCTGTACGGCCCGGCCGGGCTGGCCGCCGCGCACGGCAGGCTGGCGGCCGGCGGGGTGCTGGCGGTGTGGAGCGCGCAGCCGTCCGGGGAGTTCGAGCGGGCGCTCGGCGCGGCCGGGTTCGTGGACGTGCGGACGCTGGAGATCGACGTGGTGCGCGGCGTGCCGGACGTGGTCCATCTGGCACGCCGCGCGCGCGGGGGCCCCGACCCGTCGCCGGGCCGGGACGCCGCTACTTCAGGCCGTTGCTGACGGCGGTCATCAGCTCGCCGTTGGCGGTGTCGCCGTCGAACGACCAGACCATCGCGCCGCCCAACCCCTGGGCCTTGATCCAGGCGGTCTTGCGGGCGATCTCGGTCGGGTCGTCGTAGGTGTAGAAGACGCTGCCGTTGTAGAGGTAGGCGAAGCCAGCCACCGGGTCCCGGTAGATGGTGTAACCGCCGCTCGTCGCCATGTCCTTGAGCTTGTGGTAGTCCTCGTACCCGGGCTCGTAGGTGCCGGGGCCGGGGCCCGTGCCGGTCTGGAACAGGCCGTTGGTGGTACCGCGCGGCACGCCCGTCCAGCCGCGGCCGTAGAACGGGATGCCCAGGGTGAGCTTGCTCCTGGGGGCCCCGCCGGAGAGGTAGGCGTTGATGGCGATCTCGGAGCTGAACCTCTGGTTCGCCGGGCTCGGGTCGCCGGCCGGGAGCTTGATGGCCGACTGCTGGTTGGTCACGGTCTCCCAGCCGCCGTGGTAGTCGTAGCCCTGGATGGTGGCGAAGTCGAAGGCGCCGAACAGGCCGGGGATGTCGATGCCGGCGGAGACCTTCAGCGGGTCGGCCGGCAGGAAGGCGCTCAGCGTGTAGTGCTTGCCGGTGGTGGCGCCCAGCGCGTCCAGCTGGCGGCGGAACTCCTGGGCCAGCAGGGTGTAGTTGGCCTTGTCGGCGGGCTTGAAGATGTTGCCCAGGTGGCCGTCCGAGTTGGGCCACTCCCAGTCGAGGTCGATGCCGTCGAAGATACCGGCGGCCGAGCCGGCCCCGCCGCGGCCGTCGATCACCGGCAGGTTGCCCTTGATGTACATGTCGATGCAGGAGCTGACCAGCGCCTTGCGGGAGGCGTCGGTGGCGGCGGCGTCGGAGAACCACTTGCTGTAGGACCAACCACCCAGCGAGATCTGCATCTTCAGGGCGGGGTACTTGGCCTTGAGCTGCTTCAGCTGGTTGAAGTTGCCCGCCAGCGGCTGGTCCCAGGTGTCGGTGGTGCCGGCCACCGAGGTGCCCGCGTCCCAGCCCCGGCCGAAGTCGGCCCAGGCGTCACCGGCGCCGTCGCCCGCGTTCGGGTCGGAGTCGTTGCCGGCCGCCTTGTTGGTGATGAAGCACTGCTTGGTGGTCGGGTGGATGTTGGCGAAGGCGTAGTTGAGCGTGGTCAGCTTCGCCGCGGAGCCGGAGGTGTCGAGCTGCTTCACGCTGTAGCCGCGGGCGTAGACGCTCCACTGGGTGAAGTAGCCGATCTTCAGCCCGCCACCGCCGCCGGTGCCCGGCTGGGTCCTGGCGGTGACGGCGGCCGAGGCGGGCGAGACGTTCCCCGCGGCGTCCCTGGCCTTGACCGTGAAGGTGTACGGGGTGTCCGGGGCCAGGCCGTCGACGGTGGCGGCGGTGGTGGCCACCGTCCTGGCGAGCCCCGCGCCGTTGTAGATGTCGTACGCGGTGACGCCGATGTTGTCGGTGGCGGCGGCCCAGCTCAGCGAGACCGAGGTGGAGCTGGTGCCGGTGACGCCCGGGGTGCCGGGCGCGGTCGGCGGCTGGGTGTCCACCGGCGGGGTCGGCACGGTCACCTGGACCGGTCCGGCGGCGGCGGAGCGGTTGCCGGCGGCGTCGAAGGCGACCACGGTGAAGCTGTGGGTGCCGGCCGCCAGGCCGGCCAGGCTCGCCGAGGTGCCGGTGACGGTGGCCGCCTTGGTGGCCCCGTCGAACACGTCGTACCCCGCCACCCCGACGTTGTCGGTGCTGGCCGACCAGCTGAGCGCCGCTCCGTTGGCACCGGACAGGGCGCCCTGGAGGTTGCCGGGCACGCTGGGCGCGGTGGTGTCGGAGGGTGCGCCGGCGCAGGGCTGGCCGTTGAGCTTGCAGTTCAGCAACGGCTTGTAGGCGCCCGAATAGGCGATGTTGAAGCCGAAGTTGTACGAGGCGCCGGGCGCGATGTCCGGCTGCCAGCTCGGGTTCTTCACCGTCACGTGCGAACTGGCCACCGTGTAGGTGGCGTTCCACAGCGAGGCGACGCTGTTGCTCGCCGGGAGGTCGAACTCCAGGGTCCAGCCGCTGATGGTGGCCGCGGTGCCGTTGCTGATGGTGTAGCCGCCGCCGTAGCCGCTGCCCCAGTCCTGGTCCTTGGTGAAGGTGGCGGTGGCGGAGGCCGCGTGGGCGGCGGTGGCGGGGAGGGCGACCGCGATCAGTGGGGCGATCAGGCTGCCCGCGGCGAGCAGGGGCAGCCGGTACCGACGTCTGCGCATGGAAGAGCTCCTGTCCGGGAGCGCGCCCGGGGCCGTGGCCGGAGCGAGCGGGCTCCCCTACCTGTGGGGGAAGGTGCCAGGTGCGGTGGTGATGCGCGCTCGGGCGGTCGGGGACAGCCCGGAGCCCAGGTCCCGGGCCGTCGGGGTGCCGCGGAGGTCCTGTGTCATAGGAGGGTAGGGAGCCCCGGCGTGGCTGGCAATAGGTCTGGACCAGACCACGGGGTGTGCGGCCCGGCCCGCGGCCGGTCGTCGCAGCCCGCCCATGCGCTCCCGGAGCTGCATGGCCGGCGTTCGACGATCGGCCGCGGGCGAGCGGGCTCAGCCGAACGGGCTGTACGCCGGCGGCTCGGGGGCCGGGGGCTCCGCCGCCGCGGCGGGCGCCGACGGGGCCTGCGGGGCGAACGGGTTGAAGTCCGGCGGGGGCACCCGGACCGGCGTGCCCTTGCCGGGCGCGGGCCGCTCGGCCGGTGCCTCGGCGGCGGGTGCGGCCGGCGGCGCGGGCGGGGCGAACGGGTTGAAGTCCGGCGGCGGGACGCGGACCGGCGTGCCCTTGCCCGGCCCGGGCGGGGCCGCGGCGGGGGCGGCCACCGGCGCGGCCGGCGCCGCGGCGGGCGCGGGGGCCGAGCCCGTGGTGACCGTGCCGAACGGGTCCGCCGGCAGGCTGGGCAGCGTGGTGCCGAACGGGTCGGCGGCGGCCGGGGCCGGGGCGGGGGCCGCCGGGGCGGGAGCGGCGGCGGGCGCCGACGGGGCCTGCGGGGCGAACGGGTTGAAGTCCGCGGGCGGCACCCGGACCGGGGTGCCCTTGAGCGGTGGCTGCTGCTGGACGGGGGCGGCGGCCGGCGGCGCCGGCGGTGCGAACGGGTTGAAGTCGGCCGGCGGCACCAGCACGGGCGTGCCCTTGGGCGCCTCGGGGGCGGGCGGAGCCACCGGCGGTGCGGCCACCGGCACCGGCGGGGCCACCGGCGGGGCCGGCGGTACGGGCGGCGCGGCGGGCGCCGGCTCGGCCGGCTGCTGGGCCGGAGCCGGCGGCCAGGCCTGCGCCTGGGGCTCCGCCTGGGGCTGGGCCTGCGGCCGCGCCGCCGGGAGCGGGCTGGTGTCGACCACGCCGTCCCAGGCCAGCTGGATGCTCTCCAGCACCCGGGCGAAGGCGCCCGCGTACAGCTCCCAGTCCTCGGTCCGGGTGGTGCTCAGCTGCACGGTGAGCACCGAGCGGCCGTCCGGCAGCGGGACGAAGGCCTGGGCGACCGCGCTGACCAGCAGCTGGGACTGCCCGCCGGGCGCCAGCGGGGCCGGCACCGAGGCCGCCCGCGGCTCGACCAGCAGCACGGCGGGCCCGGCCGGCAGCAGCACCCGCCAGACCTCGGCGGCGGGCCGGTCGTCGGCCAGCGCGTTGGCCAGCTCGCCGACCTCCTGCGCGTGCGGGGTGAGGGCGGCGACCAGCGAGGCGTGCGTACGGCGGCCGGCGACGCTCACGGCCGCGAGGCCGGCGAAGACCACCCCGGCCGCGGCGGTCTCCTCGGCCAGCGCGGCCGCCACCACGGCCCACTCCTTGCGGAGGTCGGCCCCGGCGCCGGCGAACAGCTCCTCGGTGACCTCGGTCAGGTGGGTGCCCAGCGCGGCGGCGCCGCCGCGGATCGCCAGCGGGTGGAAGGCCGAGGGCACCAGCAGCCTGGCCTCCACGCCGGACCCGGTCGACAGCTCGTCGGGCTCGCGGACCTGGCGGTCGGCCGCCAGCGCCGCGAGGGCGGGCGGGAACGCCGGGCGGAGCTTCTCGTCCGCGCTCTGCGGGGTGACCGGCAGCTGGAACGCGCGGGCCGAGGGGGCGGCCGTGCCGCGCACCGTGCCGCCGCCGTACCGGGCCAGCAGCTCGGCCGCGGCGCCGGCGGCCGGCTCCGGGCGACGGGTGTGGGCGGCCTCGACCACCGTGCCCAGGCCGTGCACACCGGTCAGGCCGGGGCCGTTGGGGCCGATCCGGACGCCGAACAGCGCGCCGGCCGACGGGTGGACGGTGCTCCCGAAGGCGGCCAGGGCGGTCGACGGATAGTGCGTCGCCCGCTCGCCCAGCAGCGCGTCGGCCAGTGTGTCCAGCGTGGCCGCGATCCGCTCCGCGGCGGTGAAGCCGTCCTGAGTCATGGCGCCGAGCCCCCCTCGCTCTCGGTGTGGCAGTACGCCCACTTTCTATCAGAAACCGCTGGCACCGCGGCATTCGGCGTCGAACCTCACCAACCGGCCGCCGCAGCTCCGGATCCCGGGCACCGGACCGGGCCGGATTCAGCCGGCCGGCGGGGTCGCCAGCCGTCCCAGATCCGCCGCCAGGCCGGGCACGGCCAGCAGAGCGGCCAGCTCGCGCAGCAGCCGGCCGGTCGGCCCCTCGGGCTGCTCGGCGGCGAAGAACCCGGCCAGCTCGGCCGCCAGCGCGGGCTCCCGGGCCGCCGTGACGGCCAGCGCCGCGACGAACTCCTGCACCAGCTGGAGCTGGAGCTCCGCCAGCGGGACGCTCCGCCCGGAGAGCCAGTCCAGCGAGGTGATCTCGGCGTTGGCGATCCAGGCCCGGACGGTACGGCGCAGCCCCGGGCTGGGATCCGGGATCGCCAGGTGCAGCAGGATCTGCTCCTGCGCCGCCCGCCGGACCTCGTCGATCACCGCCGTGGTGCCCGGGCTGGCCGCCACCGACCCCCCGCGCAGCAGTGCCTCGAAGCCCGGGCCGTGGCTGCTCACGAAGTCCAGGTAGCGTCCCATCACCCGCAGCAGCCGCTCCGAGAGCGGCCCCTGCGCCTGCTCCTCGAAGCGGCCCGCCAGCTCCTGCCCGGCCCGGCGCAGCGACTCCTCGTACAGCGCCTGCTTGCCCGGGAAGTAGTGGTAGACCAGTGGCCGGGAGGCGCCCGCGGCGGCCGCGATGTCGTCGATCGAGACGTCCTCCGGCGGGTGCTTGCTGAACAGGTCGAGGGCGACCGCGATCAGCTGCTCCCGGCGCTCGTCCACGCTGAGCCTGCGGCGCGGCGCGCGCTCGTCCTCCGACCGGGTCGCCGCCGACGGCGTACGGGAAGCCATGCCGCTCAGCCTAGCCGTCCGGGCGGGCCCGGCCGGACGTTCGATCATGTTCCGGCCGGACCGTCCTTGGAGGAGATGACGAAATTCTGACGGCGACCCCGCAGCTCTGGCCTCCCCGCCGCTGACCTGGTCGAATCGACGGTGTGAGTGAGAGTTCCGGAACACCTGTCGGACGCCGGGTCGTCCTCGGCATGCTGGGCCTGGGCGCCGCCGGGGTGGCCGCCGGGCCGTTCCTGCAGCGGGCCGTCGAGGGGGTCACCAGCAAGGACCCGACCGGGCTGAGCGGGCTGCTGCCGGGTGGCGGCGGCTTCCGCTACTACTCGGTGGTCGCCTCGGTGCCGACCCGTACGGCCGAGGACTACACGCTGACCGTCGACGGACTGGTCGAGCGCCCCACCACCCTGCGGCTGGCCGACCTGCAGGCGATGGAGCAGCACCGGATCGTGCACGACGTGCAGTGCGTGACCGGGTGGCGGGTGCCGGGCACCCCGTTCGAGGGGGTCCGGCTGTCCAGCCTGCTGGACGCGGCCGGGGTGCGGCCGGACGCCGGCGCCGTCCGGTTCAGCTGCTTCGACGGCAGCTACACCGAGAGCCTCACGATGGACCAGGCCCGCCGGGAGGACGTCCTGGTCGCGCTGAAGATGCAGGACCAGCCGGTGAGCCACGCGCACGGCGGCCCGGTGCGGCTGTACGTGGCGCCGATGTACTTCTACAAATCGGCCAAGTGGCTCTCCGGGATCACGGTGACGCCCTCGGTCGAACCCGGCTACTGGGAGCGGTACGGATATGACGTCGACGCCTGGGTCGGCCGGTCGAACGGACGCGACGATGCGCCCACCGGGTGAGCGGGCGCCGCAGGGGCGGATCCCGCGGTTCAGCCGGGCGGAGCGCTGGGTGCACCGGATGACGGCCGCCCTGATGACGGTCTGCCTGGTGACGGCCGCCTTCCTGTACTACCCGCCGCTGAGCGAGCTGGTGGGGCGCCGCCGGCTGGTCGTGGTGGTGCACGAGTGGTGCGGCCTGCTGCTGCCGGCCCCGCTGCTGCTGGGGCTGGTCTCGGCCGCCCTGCGCGCCGACCTGGGCCGGCTGAACCGCTTCCACCCGGTGGACCGGGAGTGGCTGCGCGCGGTGCGCCGCCGCTCGTACCACCGGCCGGCCGGCAAGTTCAACGCCGGCCAGAAGCTGTACGCGGCCTGGAGCGCGGGTGCGGTGCTGGTGATGCTCGGCACCGGGCTGCTGATGTGGTTCACCCACCTGGCGCCGCTGGTCTGGCGCACCGGGGCCACCTTCGTGCACGACTGGCTGGCGGTCGCGGTCGCGGTCGCGGTGGCCGGGCACGTCTGGATGGCGGTGCGCGACCCGGAGGCCCGCCGCGGGATGCGGACCGGCAGCGTCGACCCGCTCTGGGCGACCCGCGAGCACCCCGACTGGGAGCCCGCGGCTCAGGCCGAGGCCGAGCGCCACTCCAGGTAGCGCCGCCAGGCCTCCCGCCCGTCCGGCACGAACTCCCACTCGGCGAGGCGGGCGGTCAGCTCCGCCTCGGTCAGCCAGTCGTGCCAGGCCACCTCCTCGACCTGCGGGGAGACCGGCCCGTCCCACCGCGCCCGGTAGAGGTCGCACCACCAGGACTGCTTGTCGCCGTCCTGGTAGCGGAACTTGAACATCGGCTCGGGCCGGATCCCGCTGACCCCGAGCTCCTCCTCGGCCTCCCGGACGGCCGCCTGCGCGTAGCCCTCGCCACTGCCGACCACACCGCCGACGAAGCAGTCGTACGCGCCGGGGGCGAACAGCTTCTGCTCGGTGCGCCGGTGCGTGAAGATCCGCCCCTGCGGGTCGCGGACCAGGATGAACACGCACCGGTGGGTCAGACCCTGCCGGTAGACCTCACCGCGCGGCGCGGTGCCGATCACCCGGTCCTGCTCGTCCACCACGTCCAGCAGCTCGTCAGCGGGGTTCGTCATGGCCCCACGGTACCGAGTCGGCGTCAGGTGGATCACCGGTCTAAGGTTCGAACGAGGTACGGACGGCGGCGACGAGGGCGGCGAGCGGTGACCACGGTGGAGATCTGGGGCGAGACGGCCGACGGCTTCGAGCCCGTGCGGGAGGCGTTCGCCCGGAACTTCCGGGACCACGGCGAGCTGGGCGCGGCCTTCGCGCTGTACGCCGACGGGCGCAAGGTGGTCGACCTGTGGGCCGGTGACGCCCGGCCCGAGGTCGGCGCCCGGCCCGCGCCCGCCACCCCCTGGACGGCCGACACGGCCCAGGTGCTGCGCTCGGTCACCAAGGGGCTGACGGCGGCGGCCGCCCTGCTGCTGGTCCAGCGCGGTCACCTGGACCTGGACGCGCCGGCCGCCTCGTACTGGCCGGAGTTCAAGGCCGCCGGCAAGGACCGGATCCCGGTGCGCTGGCTGCTCTCCCACCAGGCCGGGCTGCCGGTGCTGGACAGCCCGTTGCGGGTGGAGGACCTGATCGCCTGGGAGCCCGCGGTGGCCGCCGTCGCGGCGCAGGCGCCGGCCTGGGAGCCGGGCACCGCGCACGGCTACCACCCCTACACCTTCGGCTGGCTGGTCGGCGAGCTGGTCCGGCGGGCCGACGGGCGCAGCGTCGGCCGCTACTTCGCCGAGGAGGTCGCCCGTCCGCTGGGGCTCGACCTGTGGATCGGCCTGCCGCCCGCGGCGGCCCCGCGGGTCGGGAGGCTGGTGGACCTGCCGGCACCGCCGGCGGCCAGGACCGGCCCCGGCGGCCTGAAGGTGCGGCCCAAGCAGTCCGTCAAGGACGCCTACCGCGACCCGACCTCGCTGACCGCCCGGGCCTTCGCGGCCGTCCGGCCGAACGTGGACCTCAACGATCCGGCGGTGCAGGCCGCCGAGGTCCCCGGCGCCGGAGGCATCGGCACCGCCCGCTCGCTGGCCCGGTTCTACGCCGCGCTGATCGGCGCCGCGGACCGGCACGGCGGGGCGCCCGGCGAGCGGCTGAGCCCGCTGTTCACCCCGCAGGTGCTGGCCGAGGCGACCGGCCCCTCGGTGGACGGACCGGACCGGGTGCTGATCGTCAACACCGCCTTCGGCCAGGGCTTCTTCCGACACGGCGGGACCTCCCCGATGTCCTCCCCGGCCGCCTTCGGCCACCCCGGCCGGGGCGGTTCGCTCGGCTTCGCCGATCCTGAGCTGGGGATCGGCTTCGGCTACGTCACCAACGGCATGCAGCCCGGGGTGACCGGCGACATCCGCTCCCGGACGCTGATCGCCGCCGTCCGCGGCTGCCTGGGCGGATGACGGGGCGTCGGCGTCCGGGCGCGGGAGGGGTTCAGGCCTGTCCGGTGTCGAACCGGCTGACCTTGCCGCCGTCCACGGTGAAGCGCCAGGCGGTGCGCATCTCGCCCCAGGTGTCGTTGCGGAAGTTCGCGACCAGGGCGAGGCCGCCGTCCTTCTCGGTCTGCACGTCCATGCGGCCCCGGGAGGAGAAGATCTCCCGGTCGGTCCACTCGGCGAGGTCCCGGTCCGAACCGTCGTCCGACATGGTGGCGTCCGGGGTGAGCGCGGCGGCGAACGCCTCCCGGTCGCCCGCGTTGATCGCGGCGACCAGGGTCCGGACGGCGGGTTGGGACAGCTTGTCGACGGGGATGGTCATGGGTCTGCGGCTCCTGTTCCGCGGCCCGGTCGGCCGCTGCTTCCCAGAGACCACGGCCGCGGCGGCGGCGCGCGCCGCTTGGGCCGTTCGCAGTCGCCCCGGTGCCCGCCTGACGGGGTGTCGGCCGGCGGGATCGGCCGACCGGTGTGCTTGGATCCGGCTGGGGGACCAGTCGGAGGAAGGGAGACCGGGATGGGGCCGGCCGAACTGCTCGTCCTGACGTTCCCGCAGGCGACCATCACCCGGGAGACCGCCGTGGCGCTGCGGACGCTGCGCACCGCCGGGGACATCCGGGTGATCGACTCGCTGGTGGTCACCCGGCACGCCGACGGCGCGGCCACCTACGGCGAGCTCGCCGACTTCGAGCACCTGCGCGGGGTGGTCGCGGACGGCGGCCACGAGCTGCCGCTGATCGGTCCGCAGGACGCCCAGGAGGCGGCCGAGCTGCTGGAGCCGGGCTCGGTGGCGCTGCTGGTGCTGATCGAGCACGCCTGGGCCGAGGCGGCCGCCGAGGCGCTGCGGGCCGTCGGCGGGCGGATCGCCTCCGGGGTGCGGATCCCGCCGGAGACCATCGAGGAGGCCGTCCGGGCCGCCGAGGCGCGTCTGGCGACGGAGGGCTGACGGGGATCGGGGCACCCCCGGCCTGCGGGGGTGCCCCGATCGGGCGGCGGCCCGGGTCAGCGTCCCAGGTCAGCGTCCCGGGTCAGCGGCCCAGCGCCGAGGCCTCCTCGTCCGTGAGCAGGCGGGAGCGGAGCAGGAACCGCCGGCCGGTGGGCGCCTCCAGCGAGAAGCCGCTGCCGCGGCCCGGCACCACGTCGATGGTCAGATGGGTGTGCGACCAGTAGGCGTACTGGTCACGGGCCATCCAGACCGGCACCGGTGCCAGCCCGTCGACCGTGAGCGAGCCGAGCCGGTGGTCGGCGGCCGAGGTGAGGAACTCGCCGGCCGGGTAGCACATCGGCGCCGAGCCGTCGCAGCAGCCGCCGGACTGGTGGAACATCAACGGCCCGTGCTCGGCCGCCAGTTCGCGCAGCAACTCGGCCGCCGCCGCGGTGACGGCCACCTGGGAGTGGGTGTCGGGCGGCATCCTAGAAGAAGCCCAGCGCCTGCGGGGAGTAGCTGACCAGCAGGTTCTTGGTCTGCTGGTAGTGCTCCAGCATCATCTTGTGGGTCTCCCGGCCGATGCCGGAGTTCTTGTACCCGCCGAAGGCGGCGTGGGCGGGGTAGAGGTGGTAGCTGTTGGTCCAGACCCGGCCGGCCTGGATCGCCCGCCCGGCCCGGTAGGCGGTCGAGCCGTTCCGCGACCAGACGCCCGCGCCGAGCCCGTAGAGGGTGTCGTTGGCCATCTCGATGCCGTCCTCGAAGCCGTCGAAGCGGGTCACCGCGACCACCGGGCCGAAGATCTCCTCCTGGAAGATCCGCATCCGGTTGTGCCCCTCGAAGACGGTCGGGGCCACGTAGTAGCCGCCGGCCAACTCCCCTTCCAGCTCGACCCGTTCGCCGCCGATCAGGACCTTGGCGCCCTCCGCCTGGCCGATCTCGATGTACGAGAGGATCTTCTCCAGCTGGTCGTTGCTGGCCTGCGCGCCGACCATGGTCGCGAGGTCCAGCGGGTTGCCCTGGCGGATCGCCCGGACCCGCTCCAGGCCGTCGCCGAGGAAGGAGTCGTAGATCGAGCCCTCGATCAGCGCCCGGCTCGGACAGGTGCACACCTCGCCCTGGTTGAGGGCGAACATCGCGAAGCCCTCCAGCGCCTTGTCGTAGAAGGCGTCCCGCTCGGCGGCGACGTCGGCGAAGAACAGGTTGGGGCTCTTGCCACCGAGTTCCAGCGAGACCGGGATGAGGTTGGCGCTGGCGTACTGCATGATCAGCCGGCCGGTGGTGGTCTCCCCGGTGAAGGCGATCTTGCGGATCCGCGGGCTGGCGGCCAGCGGCTTGCCCGCCTCCACGCCGAATCCGTTGACCACGTTGACCACGCCCGGCGGCAGCAGGTCGGCGACCAGCTCCATCAGCAGCATGATCGAGGCCGGCGTCTGCTCGGCGGGCTTGAGCACCACCGCGTTGCCGGCGGCCAGGGCCGGGGCGAGCTTCCAGACGGCCATCAGGATCGGGAAGTTCCACGGGATGATCTGGCCGACCACGCCCAGCGGCTCGTGGAAGTGGTAGGCGACGGTGTCCTCGTCGAGCTGCGACAGCGAGCCCTCCTGGGCGCGCAGCGCGCCGGCGAAGTACCGCAGGTGGTCGACGGCCAGCGGGATGTCGGCGGCCAGCGCCTCCCGGACCGGCTTGCCGTTGTCCCAGCTCTCGGCGACCGCGAGGGCCTCCAGGTGCTGCTCCATCCGGTCGGCGACCCGCAGCAGCACCTGGGCCCGCTCGGCGGGCGGGGTGCGGCCCCAGCCGGGGGCGGCGGCGTGTGCCGCGTCCAGCGCCGCCTCGATGTCCTCGGCGGTGCCGCGGGCCACCTCGCAGAAGGTCTGCCCGGTGACCGGCGTGGGGTTCTCGAAGTACTGGCCGCGCACCGGACGCCGCCACTCGCCGCCGATCCAGTGTTCGTACCGGGGGCGGAACTCGACCACGGAACCGGGCTGTCCGGGGGGCTGGTAGACCGTCAACGCTTTCTCCTCGCAACGACAGGCGCCGCCGTCCGGGCCCGCCCCGGGGCAGCGCGTCGGGCAGCCTAGGCGGCCCGGGCGGAAGGGTGCTGGAAGCTGACTGGAGGGGAGGCGGACGGGGGCCGGCTCCCTCAGCTCGGCACCCTAACCGCCCGGCGCGCAGCGCCGCTACGGTGCGTACCGGACCGGTTACGAGAGTCGGTAGCGGCCGGTGCGGGCCTCCCAGCGCAGGTAGCCGGCGAGCCAGGCGGCCAGCCCGTCGGCGTACCGCTGGGCGGCGCCGCGCTGCTCGTGGTCGAGCTCCAACTGGTGGTACACCGTCGCCAGTTGGAGGCGGAGCGCGGCGAACCGGTCGATCATCAGCTGGGCCTCGCCGAGCACCACCGCGCTGGCCTCCTCGGCGGAGCAGCTGCGCTCCTGCTGGACGATCATGACCAGGTTGTAGACGTCGCCGCGCGGCGCCTCCAGCGGGTAGGACCGGACGTCGTTGCTGAGCGAGGGTATGTCGGCCGCCAGTTGCCGGAGTTGGCGCAGCACGGGGTGGTGGAACGCGCTCTGCGGCACCTCGAACCGGCCGAGCCGCTCGATCATGTCGAACAGGGTCTCCATCGCCGCGGTGCCGCGGCGCAGCACCATGTAGCTTTCCCGGTCCGGGAGTTCGGCGAAGGCCCGGCCGGCCGCCTCGGCCGGGTGGCTGGCGAAGTACCACTCCCAGTTGTAGGCGGCCCGGGCCCGCCAGCGGGCCGGCATGCCCGCCGCGGTGCGCCGCCAGATGTCGGCGAAGGCCTGTTCGACGGGGGATCTTCCGGAGGCCGGCGCTCCGTGTACGATCGTGGTCAGTCGGTCGCAGATCCTGGCCACTTCGGCCGGATGTTGGCCGAGTTCAGTGTCGAACTGATCGTCGAACAGGAAATAGAATCCCAAGAGATCGGTGGCCAGGCCGAGTTCCTCCGCTCCGGCTTCGGGGTAGCTGATAGCGGCGAGGTCGGCCACCTCCCAGTGCGCGTAGGCCGATTCGTCGGCGCAGGCCGCCAGGCGGCTGTGGCGGTCGAGCCAGAGGCGGTGGTGGGCTGCCGCACGGGCCTGGTGGGGGCTTCGTCTGTGGGGGAAGGGAAGCTCAAGCGAGGTGCAGTCGGACATCGTTCTCCCGGCGCTGCTGAGGGTCTGTGCTGTGCGTACTGCTCGGCCTCGGGGCGGCCCGCATCTTTAAGATCATCTCCAGCTGTGCGGGCCGAAGATTATCTGATCACATCATCAGACGTCAGAGGTATCAGGGCATTTGCCCTGGGCACTCGGTCTCAACCCTGTCCGTGGCCTCCGGCCTGCGCGAATGCCGCCCATGGGGGCGTGCGCGGCGCTAATGTCGAGGCGGAACCACGGAACTGTGAGGCGGAGGGCGAGCGGTGGCCGGAGATCAGCACGGGCAGGCGGAGCGGGAGCACGGTGCCGGGGTGGTCGACGAGCCCCTCCACGAGCGCGAGTCGGAGCTGGAGACCGCCGAGCAGGCGGTGAAGCGGCTCTGCCGCCACTTCGCCGCCGGCGGCACCGAGATCGGCGAGCTGCTGCTCTACTCCGGTCCGGCCGGCATGGGCAAGACCACCGTGCTCCACCAGGTGCGCCGGCTGGCCGGCGTGGAGCGCGGCTGCACCGTGCTGTTCGCCCGCGGCGGCGAGCGCCAGCGCAACGAACCCTTCCGCGTGCTGCGGCAGTTGCTGCTCCCGGTGCTCGGCGCGCTGAACGAGGCCGAGAGCCGCGAGGTGTTCGGCAGCTGGTACGGCATCGTCGGCCCCGCGATCGGGCTCTTCCCGCCCTCCGGCGAGCTGGAGCCGCTGGACCCGCAGGGCGTCCGGGACGGTCTGGACTTCGTGCTCACCCAGCTCGCCCCGCGCCGGGCGCCGCTGGTCATGGTCATCGACGACCTGCACTGGGCCGACCTCGAATCGCTCACCTGGCTCGCCTCGTTCGCCGTTCGCTCCCGCGAACTCCCCGTCCTGCTGGTGCTCGGCTACCGCGACGAGTTCGAGGAGGAGGCCCGTGGGCTGATCCAGCAGATCGAGGGCATCGCGGCCCGTCGTCACCAGCTCAACCCGCTCAACCCCGGATCGGTCACGCACCTCGTGCGCGGCGTCTTCGGCGACCGCGCCGACGACGCCTTCTGTCGCCAGGTCTGGGCGATCACCGCCGGCACGCCGTACGACATCATGATCCTGCTCCGCGAGGTCCGCGAGCAGGGGCTCGACCCGATCGAGGAGAACGCGCCCAGGCTGCGCGACCTCGCCGCCGCCGCGCGCGGCCAGACCCTGCAGTACTGGCTGGAGAAGCTCGGCCCGGTCACCCTGCGGTTCGCCTGGGCCGCGGCCCTGCTCGGCACCGACATCAAGCAGCCGCTGGCCGCCACCATCTCCGCCCAGGGCCCGGACCAGTCCGACGAGTCGGTCCGCCAGCTGCGCAAGCACCGGGTGCTGACCAGCAGTCCCAACGGCCGGCTGGAGTTCGTCCACCCGCTGATCGGCACGGCCATCTACCTGACCATGCCGCCCGGCACCAAGACCGCCATGCACGGCATCGCCGCGGCCGCCATCGAGAACTCCGGCGGCTCGCTGATCGCCTCCTCCCGGCACCTGTTGGAGACCCACCCCGAGGGCGACTACACCATCGTCCGCAAGCTGCGGAAGGCCGCCGCCGAGCACCTGGCGATCGGCGCCCCCGAAGCCGCCCAGCGCTGCCTGGCACGAGCCCTGAACGAGCCGCCGGACGAGGCCGACCGGGCCGAGGTGATCTTCGAGCTCGGCTGCTCGGCGCTGCTCACCGACCCGGCCTCCACCGTCAACCAGCTGGAGCTCGCGCTGGACATGGAGGGCGGCCTGCGCGACGACCTGCGGGTGGACGCCACCTTCCGGCTCTCCGAGGTGCTGGCGCACGCGGGCGACCTGGTCCGGGCCGCCGAGATCTGCCAGCAGGAGGCCCGGCGTACCCCGCCCGGGCCCGGCCGGCTCCGGCTGGAGGCCGCGCACTTCATGTGGGCCGCCTTCCAACGCGACGAGGAGGACGGGCCGGACCGCTCGCGCCGCCTCCAGGAGCTCTACTCCACCCTGGGCGAGCGGGACACCGCCGCCGAGCGCGCGGTGCTCGCGATGCGGGCCTGGGACCTCACGCTGCGCGGCGCTCCCGCCGCCGAGGCCGTCGGCCTGGCCGACGAGGCGCTGGCCGACGGCCGGCTCCCGGGTGAGCTCGGCTGGACCAACACCACCTGGGGCTTCGAACTCCCCGCCCTGATCGGCCTCACCCTCACCTACACCGACGAGCTCGCCCGGGCCGAGCGGCTCTTCTCCGACGCCATCCTGGAGTTCGAGGTGGCCGGGTGGAGCGGAGCGCACCGCGGCTTCGCCTACTTCCTGATGGGGCTGGTCAGGTTCCGCCGCGGCTTCCTCCCCGAGGCCGAGGACTTCCTGCGCCGGGGCCTGAAGATCTCCGAGCGGATCGCCCCGGGCATCCCGCTGCAGTGGGACATCGTCGGCGTGCTCGCCGACACCCTGCTCGCCCGCGGCCGCACCGCCGAGGCCTGGGAGCTGGCCGAGCGCTACGGCTTCGCCCCGCCGTACCACCCGACCGCCATGGTGCTGCCCGACGCGCCGACCCTGTACGGCAAGCTGCTGCTCGCCAAGGGCGACCGGGTCGGTGCCGTCGCCGCCCTCACCGAGGTCGGCGCCCAGCTGGACGCGCGCGGTTGGCACAACACGGTCTGGGCGCCGTGGGCCGGCCACCTCGCCGTCGCGCTCGCCCCGGACGACCCGGACGCGGCCCGCAAGTACGCCGAGTCGGCGGTCGCCCGGGCAAGGGAGTTCGGCTCCCCGTCCGCACTGGGCAGCGCGCTGCGGCTGCAGGCCGCCATCGCCGAGGGGCCGCGCGCCGTCGAGCTGCTCCAGGAGGCCGTCGGCCACCTCGGGCTCTCCCCGGCCGGCTACGAGCACGCGCACGCCCTGGTCGACCTAGGCGCCGCGCTCCGCCGGGTCGGCCGCCTCGCCGCCTCCGGCGAGTACCTCTACCAGGGCATGGAGCTCGCCCAGCACTGCGGCGCCGACGGCCTGGTCGCCAAGGTCCGCCAGGAGCTCGCCGTCTCCGGGCTGCACCCCAACCGGCTGCGCACGCTCAGCAAGGACGCGCTCAGCCAGCCGGAGTGGGACGTCGCCCAGCTCGCCGTCCAGGGCGTGCCGCCGCAGCGGATCGCCGAGCAGCTGAACATCCAGCTCAGCCTGGTGCACCGCCGGCTGGCCGCCGTCCACCGCAAGGCCGGCGCCGGGCCCGAGGGCCTGGCCGCCGCCCTCGGCCTGCCCGAGAGCGCCCCGGAGTAGGCCCGGCCCGACGCGACCGAGCGGCCCCCGCGCGCTGATCCGGCCGCGGGGCCCGCCGAGGTCATAGGCTGCGGGGCAGACCCCAGGCATGGTCGCCATGGCTCAGCCAGACGGCCGGTGAGGAGCAGGTGATGATGTCGGCGCAGGCCACCGAGGTACGTCGGGAGCCCTTCGAGCCCAGCGGCGCGGGCTCCGCCATCGAGCGCTGGACGCTGCGCTGCGGGCCGCTGGAGGCGAGCGTGCTCAACCTCGGCGCGACCCTGCACACCCTCACCGCGCCGGACCGCTCCGGCACCCCGGCCCAACTCCTGCTCAGCACCGAGGAGCTGGGCCCCCTGCTCGGCCCGGCCCGGCACTTCGGGGCCACCGTGGGCCGGTACGCCAACCGGATCGCCGGCAGCCGGATCACCCTGGACGGGGTGGAGCACCCGCTGCTGCCCACCGGCCACGGCGTCACCCTGCACGGCGGCCCGGACGGCTTCGCCAACCGGATGTGGGAGGCCGAGCAGGCGCCCGGCGGGGTCCGGCTCCAGCTGCACAGCCCGGACGGCGACCAGGGCTTCCCCGGCGGCCTGGACATCACGGTCTCGTACACCCTCACGGCCGAGGCCCTGACCATCGCATACCACGCGGTGACCACCCACCCCACCGTGGTCAACCTGACCAACCACGCCTACTTCAACCTGGCCGGCGAGGGCAGCGGGGACATCCTGGGCCACCTGCTGACGCTGGACGCCGACGAGTACACCCCGGTCGACGAGCGGCAGATCCCGTTCGGCCCGTTCGACCCGGTGGCCGGCACCCCGTTCGACTTCACCGCCGCCCGGCCGGTGGGCAAGGGCATCCACGAGGACCACCCGCAGCTGCGCGGCCCCCGCGGCTACGACCACAACTGGGTGCTGCGCGAGCGCCCCGCCGACGGCACCCCCGCCCGGGCCGCGCTGCTGGAGGACCCGGTCAGCGGCCGGACCTTGGAGGTGCTCACCACCGAGCCCGGCATCCAGGTCTACACCGCCAACCACCTGGCGGGCACCGTCACCGGCCTCGCCGGGGTGCCCTACGGCCCGTACGCGGGCATCGCGCTGGAGACCCAGCACCACCCGGACTCCCCGCACCAGCCCTCGTACCCGAGCACCGAGCTGCGGCCCGGGCAGGAGTTCCGCTCCACCACGGTGCTGCGCCTGGGCACCGTCTGACCGGCCGGGCCGGCCGGGCCGCGCGCCGTATATTGGCAGCGTGGAGAGATCGGACCCCGGTGTGCACCGCGCGCTCGCGGCTCCCGCGCGGCGGGTGCTGCTGGCGGCGCTGACCGAGGCGGCCGAGCCGCTGGACAGCCGGCGGCTCGCCGAGCTGACCGGCCAGCACGTCACCACCGTCCGCCACCACCTCACCGCGCTGGCCCGGGCCGGGCTGGTCGAGGGCCACCGCGACGCGACGGTGGCCGGCCGGGGCCGGCCGCGGCTGCTGTACACCGCGGTGCCGGCCCGCGAGCAGCTGGCGGCCTACCAGGACCTGGTCGAGGTGCTGGTGCTCGGTTACGGTGCGGACCCGGCGGCCCGGTCGGTGCGGGCCGAGCAGGCCGGCCGCAGCTGGGCCGGTCGCCGCCCGGCGGCCGGGGCCGGGCCGGCGGGGGAGGTGCCGGAGGCGCCGCTGGCGGAGCAGGTGGCGGCCGAGGCCGAGCGCTGGGGCTTCGAACCGGAGCTGCGGGCGGGCGGTACCGAGGTGGCGCTGCACGGCTGCCCGTTCCTGCGCAACGCCGAACGCCACCCCGAGGTGGTCTGCGCCGTGCACCAGGGCCTGCTGGATGTGCTGGCGGAGCGTGCCGGCGCCCCCGGCACGGTCCGCCTGCACCCCTTCGCCGAGCCGGGCGTCTGCGTCATCTCGCTCGCTCCACAGCAGAAATGACGGTGCGTCAGACCGAGGCGAGCCAGAGGTCGGGGCCGAAGACCTCGTAGCGGATCGCGGCGGCGGGCACCCCGCGGCGCAGCAGGTCCGCCCGGGCGGCGCGCATGAACGGCAGCGGGCCGCACAGGTAGGCGGTGACGCCCGGGGGCAGCTCGACCAGGGCGAGGTCGGCCAGGCCCGGCCGTGCGCCGGCCCCGTCGGCGTCCTGCTCGTACCAGCGGTGCAGCTCGGCCCCGGGCAGCGCCGCGGCGAGCTCGGCGAGCTGCCCCGCGTGCGCGTGGTCGGCGGGGGAGCGGTCGGCGTGCACGGCGACCACCCGGCGGGTCGAGCCGGTCCGCACCAGGTGGTCCAGCATGCCGGTGATCGGCGTGCAGCCGATCCCCGCGGAGGCGAGCAGCAGCGGGCCGGTGCCGTCCTCCAGGACGAGGTCGCCGAACGGGTGGGAGACGCTGAGCCGGTCGCCGGCCCGCAGGTGTCGGTGCAGGTGGCCGGAGGCCTCGCCGGCCGGGCCGTCCTGGCCGTGCACCCGCTTCACGGTGATCCGCCAGCTCTCGCCGGGCGCGGTGGACAGGCTGTACTGGCGGATCTGCCGGGCGCCGTCCGGCAGCCGGACGGCCACGCTGACGTACTGGCCGGGGCGGAACGCGGGGGCCGGGCCGCCGTCCGCCGGGCGCAGCGTGAACGACACCGCGTCCCGGGCCTCCTGCTGCCGGGCGAGCACCGTCATCTCCTGCCAGACCTGCCCCTCCTCGACGCCGGCCGTGCGGTAGAGCCGGGCCTCCAGGGCGATCAGCTCGCCGGCCATCAGCCAGTAGACCTCGTCCCAGGCGGCGGCGACCTGCGGGGTGACCGCCTCGCCGAGGACCTCGACGATGGCGGCGAACAGGTAGGTGTGGACCACCTGGTACTGCTCGCGGGTGATGCCGAGCGAGGCGTGCTTGTGCGCGATCCGGGCCAGCAGCGGGCCGGCGGCGCCGCGCTCGCCCCGCTCGTGCTGCTGGGCCTGCTCGACCAGCAGGGAGGCGTAGGCGGCGATGGCGCCGGCGAGGGCCTGCTGCTGGGCGCCGGAGGCCTGGTTGCCGCGGTTGAAGAGGTCACGCTCCAGCTCGGGGTGGTCGGCGAACATCCGGGCGTAGAAGAGCGTGGTGATCTCCGAGATGGCGGCTCCGACGGCGGGCAGGGTGGCGCGGACGGTCGCGGTCGACTCGGGCGAGAGCACGGGTGCCTCCAGGGCATGGCGAACGGGTCGGTGCTGCGGCTGGGGCCGCCCGCTCAATATAAATGATGCTCATCCTCTTAAATGAGTGAGGGTGGGAGGGTCGGGAGGGCATGCTTGCGAACCTTGCGGCAAACCGCGCAAGGGGGTGGCGCAAACTGGATGAACTGGCCGGAAGTCGGCTACCTTGCGGCAACGCCGAGGACACGCGGGCGTAACGATCGCCAGATCTTGCAGAAACTTGCTGCAAGGACTTTCCGATGCGATTGCATCGCTGTTACGTTCCTGCCCAAGCCCGACGGCCGCAACGGCGCAGTCGGCTGGGACAGCCATTATGCGCGGTCCTTCTCCCTCTCGGGCACCCCCACCTCATTAGGAGTTCTCATGCGGCGTGGCATCGCGGCCTCCGCTCTCGTTGCGGCCCTTGCGGTAACGCTTGCAGCCTGTGGCAGCAGCGGCACCAGCGCGGACGGCAAGTCCTCCGGGCCGGTCACCATCACCTACTGGGACACCTCCAACGCCACCAACGAGGCTCCGAACTACCAGGAGCTGGTCAAGAAGTTCGAGGCCGCCAACCCGAACATCAAGGTCAACTTCGAGAACGTCCCGTTCGACCAGGCGCAGAACAAGCTGCAGACCGCGATGGGCGCCAAGGGCGCGCCGGACGTCTTCCGCTCCGAGGTCGGCTGGACCTCCGCCTTCGCCAAGGCCGGCTTCCTGGAGCCGCTGGACGGCACCCCCGCGCTGGCCGACGCCGCCGCCTTCCAGCCGAGCCTGATCCAGCAGGCCAAGTTCGACGGCAAGACCTACGGCGCCCCGCTGGTCACCGACACCCTCGGCCTGCTCTACAACAAGGCGCTGTTCGAGAAGGCCGGCATCACCAAGGCCCCCGCCACCTGGGACGAGCTGAAGGCCGACGCCGCGCAGCTCAAGGACAAGGCCGGCGTGGACGGCTTCTTCATGCGCGCCGGCGACGGCTACTACGCGATGCCGCTGCTCTTCGGCGAGGGCACCGACATGGTGGACGCCAAGAGCAAGAAGATCACCATCGCCTCGCCGGAGGCCGCCAAGGCCGTCGAGACCTACAAGTCGCTGTTCACCGCGCCCGGCACCGTCAAGGCCGACGTGACCACCGACTCGTACGCGCACATGATGGACGCCTTCAACACCGGCAAGGTCGCGATGATCATCCAGGGTCCCTGGGAGGTCACCAACATCTTCAAGGGCTCCGCCTTCAGCGACCAGAAGAACCTCGGCATCGCCCCCGTCCCGGCCGGCTCCACCGGCAAGGCGGGCGCCCCGACCGGCGGCCACAACGTCTCGGTCTACGCCGGTTCGGACGACGCCCACAAGGCCGCCGCCGAGAAGCTGGCCGGGTTCCTCACCTCCGCCGAGAGCCAGACCTTCCTCGCGCTGAAGAACTCCACCCTGCCGACCCGCACCGACGCGTACACCGCCGAGGTCAAGGCCAACCCGGGCATCGCAGGCTTCCAGGCGGTCCTCGGCTCCGCCCAGCCGCGCCCCGAACTGCCCGAGTACAGCTCGCTGTTCTCCTCCATCGGCACCAACCTCGGCAAGATCGTCCAGGACCAGTCGGCCACCCAGGCCGGCCTGGACGCCACCGCCGTCGACTACGCCAAGCTGCTCCCCGGCTTCACCAAGTAGTGCCACCGGCCGCCCGGCCCGCCTCGAGCGGACCGGGCGGCCCCGGCCGTCGGCCCGTCCGGCCACCCCCGAACGAACCACGACAGCAGTCGACGTCAGCAGTCGCAGTCGCCGCAGCGAGGCGGCGGAACTCCCGAAGAGGTGTCAACCATGGCAGTCGCCGTGCAGGGCGCGCCCAGCAAGGGCAGCCGAGAGCGCGAGCCGCGCCCCGGTCTCGGACAGCGCATCAGGCTCTCGTACCAGAAGTACTGGTACGCGTACGTGATGATCGCGCCGGTCGTGATCGTGCTCGGCGTCCTGGTCGGCTACCCGCTGGCGCGCGGCGTGTACCTGACCCTCACCAACGCGACCAGCCTCAACGTCGGCCGCCAGATCGGGGTCCGGCACATCCCGGACAGCTACCAGTTCGTCGGCCTGCACAACTACGCCGACGTGCTCTGGGGCCCCGGCTCCTACGACCGGTTCTGGTCGCACTTCGTCTGGACCATCGTCTGGACGGTGGTGTGCGTCGCGCTGCACTACTCCATCGGCCTCGGCCTCGCCCTGCTGATGAACCGCAACCTGCGCGGACGCGCCGTCTACCGGATGCTGCTGATCCTGCCGTGGGCCGTCCCGACCTTCGTCACCGTCTTCTCCTGGCGCCTGATGCTCGCCGACGGCGGGATCGTCAACAGCGCCCTGGGCTTCCTGCACCTGCCGGAGCCCTCCTGGCTGAGCGACCCGCTCGCGGCGAAGGCCGCCGCGATCATCGTCAACACCTGGTGCGGCGTGCCGTTCATGATGGTCTCGCTGCTCGGCGGGCTCCAGTCGATCCCGAGCGAGCTGTACGAGGCTGCCGAGATGGACGGTGCGACCCCCTGGCAGCGGTTCCGCCACGTCACGCTGCCCGGCCTGCGGTCGGTGAGCAGCACCGTGGTCCTGCTCGGCGTGATCTGGACCTTCAACCAGTTCGCCGTCATCTACCTGCTGCTCGGCAACGGCGCCCCGGACGCGCAGATCCTGGTCACCTGGGCCTACCGGCTGGGCTTCGGCCAGCAGCCCCGGGCCTACGCGGAGTCCGCCACCTACGGTGTGCTGCTGCTCTCCATCCTGGTCGTCTTCACCAGCTTCTACCGCCGCTGGCTGGCCCGCAACGAGCAGGCCAACGGATGACCCCGGCCCGAGTCGCACCCCCCACCCACCCGAAGGAGGCCGCCGAGATGAGCGCCGTCACCGAACTCCCGACCGCCGCCCGGCCCGCCGCGAGCCGCGCCGTCGCGCAGTCCCGCGGCCGCGGCCGGCGCTCGGCCTCCGTGCTGTCGCACGCGCTGCTGGTGGTCGCCGCCCTGATCGCCGTCTTCCCGGTGCTGTGGATCGCCTTCATCTCCCTGGGCCCGGACAAGACCGACTACCTGCACCCCGGCCACATCTTCGGGCGCACCAGCTTCGCCAACTACAGCTTCGTGCTCCAGCACACCGACTTCCTCAGCTGGTTCGGCAACTCGGTGCTGGTGGCCGGCGGCACCACCGTCTTCGGTGTCCTGGTGGCGGCCACCACGGGCTACGCGGTCTCCCGGATGCGCTTCCCGGGCCACCGACACCTGATGTGGACCCTGCTGCTCACTCAGATGTTCCCGATCGCGGTGGTGATCGTGCCGATCTACACGATCCTCGCCAACCTGAACCTGCTGGACAGCTACTTCGGCCTGATCCTGACGTACGCGGGCACCACCGTGCCGTACTGCGGCTGGCTGCTCAAGGGCTACTTCGACACCATCCCGGTGGAGATCGACGAGGCCGGCCGGGTCGACGGGCTCAGCCCGTTCGGCACCTTCTGGCGGCTGATCATCCCGCTGGCCAGGCCCGGTCTGGCCGTGGCGGCCTTCTACTCCTTCCTCACCGCCTGGGCCGAGGTGCCGTTCGCCTCGACGTTCCTGCTCAGCTCGGACAAGTACACGCTGGCGGTGGGCCTGCAGACCTACATCAGCGAGCACGACGCGCAGTGGCACCTGATGGCCGCCACCTCGGTGCTGATCGCGCTGCCCGCCGCCCTGGTCTTCTACCTGGTCCAGCGCCACCTGGTGACCGGCCTGACGGCCGGCGCCGCCAAGTCCTGACCCACCGCCAGACCCCGCACCACCAATGCCTGTTGCCGCGAACCGGCCGCCCCCGCACGGGTGGCCGGGACGCTACCTACGTCCTGTGAGGGATGACAGTCCATGACCCAGAACCTGGCCGACACCTCCCGGCCCGCCGCCGTTCCCGCCGCTGAGCCGACCGCTGAGCCGATCGCGACGAACGCCGGTGCCTCCAGAGGCTGGTGGCGGGACGCGGTCATCTACCAGGTGTACCCGCGCAGCTTCGCCGACGGCAACGGCGACGGCATGGGCGACCTGCCGGGCGTCCGCAGCCGCCTGCCGTACCTGCGCGACCTCGGTGTGGACGCCGTGTGGCTGTCCCCGTTCTACGCCTCCCCGCAGGCCGACGCAGGCTACGACGTGGCCGACTACCGCGCGGTGGACCCGATGTTCGGCACCCTGCTGGACGCCGACGCGCTGATCCGCGACGCCCACCAGCTGGGCCTGCGGATCATCGTCGACCTGGTCCCCAACCACTCCTCCGACCAGCACGAGTGGTTCCAGCGTGCGCTGCGCGAGGGCCCGGGCTCCCCGCTGCGCGAGCGCTACCACTTCCGGCCCGGCAAGGGCGCCCAGGGCGAACTGCCGCCCAACGACTGGGAGTCCATCTTCGGCGGCCCGGCCTGGACCCGCACCGTCGACCCGGACGGCACCCCGGGCGACTGGTACCTGCACCTGTTCGCCCCCGAGCAGCCCGACTTCAACTGGGAGAACCCGGCCGTCGCCGACGAGTTCCGCTCGATCCTGCGGTTCTGGCTGGACATGGGCGTGGACGGCTTCCGGATCGACGTCGCGCACGGCATGGTCAAGGCGCCGGGCCTGCCCGACCTCGGCTCGCACGACCAGCTCAAGCTGCTGGGCAACGACGTGATGCCGTTCTTCGACCAGGACGGCGTGCACGAGATCTACCGCGCCTGGCGCAAGATCCTGGACGAGTACCCGGGCGAGCGGATCGGCGTCGCCGAGGCCTGGACCCCGACCGTGCAGCGCACCGCCAACTACGTCCGGCCCGACGAGCTGCACCAGGCCTTCAACTTCCAGTACCTGGGCACCCACTGGGACGCCGCCGCGCTGCGCGAGGTGATCGACGTGTCGCTGGACGCGATGCGCCCGGTCGACGCCCCGGCCACCTGGGTGCTCTCCAACCACGACGTCACCCGGCACGCCACCCGCTTCGCCAACCCGCCCGGCGGCACCCAGATCCGCACCGCCGGCGACCGCGAGCTGGGCCTGCGCCGGGCCCGCGCCGCCACCCTGCTGATGCTCGCGCTGCCCGGCTCGGCCTACCTCTACCAGGGTGAGGAGCTCGGCCTTCCGGACGTCACCGACCTGCCGGACGAGGTCCGCCAGGACCCCTCGTTCTTCCGCCAGGCCGGCCAGGACGGCTTCCGCGACGGCTGCCGGGTGCCGATCCCGTGGTCCGGCACCGAGGCCCCGTACGGCTTCGGCCCGACCCCGGGCGGCCCGAGCTGGCTGCCGCAGCCGGCCTCCTGGGCCGAGCTGAGCGTCGAGGTCCAGACCGGCGACCCGACCTCCACCCTGGAGCTGTACCGCTCCGCGCTCGCCGTCCGCCGCGAGCACCCCGCGCTCGGCGCCGGCACCGCGGTGAGCTGGCTGCCCTCCGCCGAAGGCGTGCTGGCCTTCCGCCGGGACAGCGCCGCCGGCTCCTTCGTCTGCACCGTCAACACCACGCCGGAACCGGTCCGGATCGCCGCCCCCGGCCGGCTGCTGCTCGCCTCGGCCGAGCTGGCCGTGGTCGACGGGGAGAGCGTGCTCCCCACGGACTCCGCCGTTTGGTGGGCGGTCTGACGTGGTTGCAATAGGCTCTGGGATCGTGACTACGGCGCGACTCTCAGACATCGCGGCACAGGCGGGGGTCAGCGAGGCGACCGTCAGCCGGGTGCTCAACGGCAAGGCGGGCGTTTCGGCGACCACCCGGCAGACTGTACTGGCCGCGCTCGACGTGCTCGGCTACGAGCGGCCGACCCGCCTGCGCCAGCGCAGCGCCGGCCTGATCGGGCTGATCACCCCGGAGCTGAGCAACCCGATCTTCCCCGCGCTGGCCCAGGTGATCGAGCAGGTGCTCAGCCGGCACGGCTTCACACCGGTGCTGTGCACCCAGACGCCGGGCGGCTCGACCGAGGACGAACTGGTCGACATGCTGGTCGAGCGGGGGGTGGCGGGCATCGTCTTCGTCTCCGGCCTGCACGCCGACACCACCGCCGACCACGACCGCTACGCCCGGCTGACCGGGCGCCAGGTGCCGTTCGTCCTGATCAACGGCTACAGCGAGAAGATCGACGCGCCGTTCATCTCACCGGACGACCGGACCGCGATGTGGATGGCGGTCCAGCATCTGGTCGAGCTCGGACACGAGCGTATCGGCCTGGCGGTGGGCCAGCGCCGGTACGTGCCGGTGCTGCGCAAGATCGAGGGCTTCACCGCGGCCGTCCGGGAGCTGCTCGGGCGGACCACGGAGGAGGCCCAGGACCTGATCCAGCACACCCTGTTCAGCGTGGAGGGCGGGGACGCGGCCGCGGGTGCCCTGCTGGACAAGGGCTGCACCGCGATCGTCTGCGGCAGCGACATGATGGCGCTCGGCGCGATCCGGGCGGTGCGCCGCCGCGGCCTGTCGGTGCCGCAGGACGTCTCGGTGGTCGGATTCGACGACTCGCCGTTGATCGCCTTCACCGAGCCACCGCTGACCACCATCCGCCAGCCGGTCGAGGCGATGGCCACCGCCGCGGTCGACGCCCTGCTGGAGGAGGTCGGGGGCAATCTGGCGCAGCGCGCCGAGTACATGTTCCAGCCCGAACTGGTGATGCGCGGCTCCACCGGAGCGGTCGCCAACGGCCGGTAGAGCGCGTCCTGACCTTCGCGCACGTCCGCCCGGCGGATGTGCGAACGGCCCCGGAGCGGGAAGCTCCGGGGCCGTTGCGCACGTACTCGGGGGTGAGGGCTCTCGGCCCTGGGCGTCAGCCCTCCTCGACGACCGGCCGGGGATGGTCGAGCCGCAGCTCGTCGGCCGCGTCGCCGGTCCGCGCCTCGGTGCGCCGGGTGCGGTCGAGGTAATCCCGGACGATCAGCTCGACCGCGTCCTGCGGGTTCCTGGTGCCGCACTGCAGCATCACCTCGATCGCCAGATCGGCATCGAGGGTGACGGTGACCTTCGCCATGACGGGCGCTCCTTGGTGGGTGGCTCGTCGCAGCTTAGGCCGCCGCCCCGGGAACCGGCCAGGCTTCCGGGGACGGCGGGTCCGTCAGCGGGCCGTCAGATCCGGCCCGCGAAGTCCGGGGCCCAGTCGGCGATGGTCTCGGTGCGCACGCCCGCGCTGGGGTTGGCGGCCTCGACGTACTTGCCGTCGCCGACGTACAGCGCGACGTGGTAGACGCCGGAGTTGCTGCCGTTGTTGGACCAGAACAGCAGGTCGCCCGGGAGCAGGCTGTCCAGCGAGACGCGGGTGGCGGTGTCCGCCTGGTCCGCGGCGACACGGGGGAGCGAGATGCCGGCCTGGCGGTAGGCCGCCTGGACCAGGCCCGAGCAGTCCCAGCCGCCGTCGCTGCTGCCGCCGTAGACGTAGGCCTGACCGACCTTGGAGAGCGCGAAGTTGACCGCCGCGGCCTTGGAACCGGTGGCCTGGGTGGCGGCGGCGGGCTTGGCCGCGGTGGTGGTGGCCGGGGCGGCCGGGGCGCTGGTGGCCGGCTTGGCGGCGGCCGGCGCGGCGACCTGGGCGTCGCCGCCCAGGGACAGGTGCTGGCCGGGGTAGATGTGGTCGGCGCCCTCGGTGAGGACCGACTTGTTCAGCTCGTAGAGCTTCTCCCAGCCGCCCTGGACGTGGTTCTCCTCGGCGATCTGGGACAGCCAGTCGCCGGCGACCACGGTGTAGTCGTGGGCGCCCTGGTGGCCGTTCCACTGGCGGTCGCCGGTCCAGTGCTTGCCGCTCCACTGCTGGGTGCTCTGCTGGCTGCTCTGCGGGGCGGCCGGCTGGGCGGCGGGCTTCGGAGCGGCGGCCGGCTTGGGGGCGGCGGCCGGCTTCGGGGCGCTCTGGGTGGTGGTGGCCGCGGCGCCGGTGTTCAGCTGCGGGGCCTCGCCGCCCTTGGTGAGGCCGGCCTGGACGGAGCACACCGGCCAGGCGCCGGGGCCCTGGGAGGCGAGCACCTTCTCGGCGACGGCGATCTGCTGGTCCTTGGTGGCCAGGTTGGCCTGCGAGGCGTAGGCGGTGCCACCGAAGGCGGCCCAGGTGCTGGAGGTGAACTGCAGGCCACCGTAGAAGCCGTTGCCGGTGTTGATGGCCCAGTTGCCGGAGGACTCGCACTGGGCGACCTTGTCCCAGGTGGCGACCGAGGCGGCGGAGGCCGAGCCGGCGGTCAGGCACGGGATGGTGAGGCCGATGCCGACGACGCCGGTGGTGGCGATGATGCGGCGGGCACGCTTGGAAGCGCTGATGGGCAGCATGAAGACGCGTTCCTCTCCCACGCCTACGAGGTGAGCTGTCGGATTCGGGCTGGAGTTGCCCGGCCGTGCGTGTGCACGGCTTCACCCCAAGCCCCGGACCGGCACTGACGTACCGCTCCCGGGCGACCTACCTGGTTCCCCCGCTCCTGCCATGGTGCGTTCTATGCGCTGCCAGCCCACCCGGCGGCAGGACTCGGCGTCCCGGGTGGCTGGGTCCGTGTGACCACGAACGTGGGAGGACATTAGGCAGAGATAAGTTGAAACCGCAAATATGTGTGATGGCCGTCACATCGCCCGCATCGATCCCTCAAGATCGATAAACCCCGTTCGCGCCGTTCATATTCGCTCGCTTTCGCGCAAAAGCCTTTATCGGATGGGGACTTGCCTATGCTTCAGTCGGCAGAGCCGGACCTGCGGCCTGGGGGAGGGGTAACCGATCATGGAGTTCGAGGAGAGACCGCCGGAGCCCGGCGACGGCGCCGGGCCGCAGTCGCCGCCGCGCCGGCCCCGCTCGCATCGGGCCGAACCGGACCATAAGGGACGTATCGCCCGGCGCAGGCTACTGATCTGGGGGGCCGTCGGAATCGTCGCGGCGGTCACCGGGGAGGAGGTCGTCCGGCAGGCCCCGGTCGGTTCCCGGCGCCCGGGGCCGGGCCGCACCTCGCCCGGTGCGACGCCCGGCGGCCACCAGCACGGCTCACCGCCCGCGCCGAGCAGTGCCGCGCCGCCGCCCTCGCAGCCGGCCCCGACGGTGCCCGAGGGTGGCCGCCACTGGTCCGACCCGGCGGGCTGGGGCGGAGCGGTGCCGGGGCCGAAGTCGGCGGTGCGGATCACCGACCAGGTGCTGCTCGACGCCGACGCGGCGGTGGGCTCGCTGCTGATCGAGCCGACCGGCTCGCTGGTCTTCGCCAAGGACCGCAGCCTCACCCTGAGCGCGGCCGGCAACATCGAGGTCCGCGGCAGCCTCAGCCTCGCCCCCGGGGACACGGTCGTGCACACCCTGAAGTTCCCGGGCGTGGACGAGAGCCGGTTCAAGGGCGGCGGGATGACCGTGATCGACACCGACACCGGGCTCTGGGTGAGCGGCGCCGGCTACCTGCGGCTGGACGGCTCGCCCCGGACGGCCTGGGTGCGGGCGGCCGGCGCGCTCAAGGCGGGCGACAGCAGCATCACGCTGGCCGCCGCGCCGACCGGCTGGCAGGTCGGTGACGAACTGGCCGTCACCCCGACCGCGCCCCCCGACGGCGAGGACTTCTCCACCCAGTACGACCTGCGCACGGTCCGTCAGGTCAAGGGCAGCACCGTGGTCCTTGACGGCCCGTTGAAGTACGCCCACCCGCGGGTCGCGGTCGGCGGCGGGGTCACCGTCGGCGCCGAGGTGCTCAACCTGACCCGCAACGTTCGGGTCGAGGGCACCGAGCAGGGCCGGGCCCACATCCACCTCACCAGCTCCCGCCACGCGGACGTGCGGCACGCCGCGCTGCGCTGGCTCGGCCCGCGGGCCAACGGCAAGGACCAGTGGAACGGAAAGCCCGTCACCGAGCCGGTGCTCGGGCGCTACGGGCTGCACTTCCACATGCTCGCCGACGCCAGCCGGGGCACCGTGGTGGAGGGCGTGGTGGTGCGCGACACGGGCAACCACGCCTTCGTCCCGCACATGAGCCACGGCGTCACCTTCCGCAGCTGCATCAGCCACAACACCTGGGAGGACGCCTACTGGTGGGACGGTCCGCAGGACACCCGTACCCCGCAGGGGCCGTCCGACGACATCCTCTACGACTCCTGCGTCGCCTCCCGGACGGTCTTCGAGCCCAACCCGCGCGGCTACCGGCTGACCGGGTTCAGCCTCGGCGCGGGCAGCGGCAGCAAGGCGAGCGGCTGCGTGGCGGTCGGCGTCCAGGGCGCCACCGGTGCCTCCGGGTACGAGTGGCCGGAGACCAGCGAGGGGGTCTGGACCTTCGAGCGGTGCCTGGCCCACAACAACCTGGAGAACGGCATCTTCGTCTGGCTCAACGCCCAGCACCACCACACCGTGGGCCAGTTCGTCGCCTACCACAACGGCGGCTGGGGCATCGAGCACGGCGCGTACCTGAACGACTTCGACTACACGGCGAGCGTCCTGTACGGCAACGCCGCCGGCGGGATCGCGGTGCACGCGCTGGGGCGGGACAAGGGGACGGTCTTCGACGGCCTGCTGATCGACGCCGCCGGGCAGTCCGACTTCGCCGTCGCCACGGCCAAGCACCAGCTGGCCGGGCAGCCGGTGACGATCAGCCGCTGCCGGCTGACCGGCTACCGCAAGGCCGGCATCGCCTTCCGGGCGACCTCCGACGGGCAGCCGGACTCCGTCGAGGTGCTGGACTGCTCGTTCAGCGGCAACGAGGTCTGGCTGGACCCGGAGTCGCCCACCCCTGAGCGGATCGTGCTGCGCAAGGCGGGCGAGAGCCAGGCCGTCCAGCTGACCAAACCGGACAAGGGCGGCGGCAGCTCGGCGCCGCAGTGGAACGCCTCGGTCGCCCCGGTCAGCGTGCCCGACGGCCCGCGTCAGCCGGTGACCCCGGCGCTGAAGCTGAGTGACATCGCGGCGCCCACCGGCCGGGTGGGCTGACCGGCGCCGCTCGGCCCACCGGGCTCCGGTGCCCGCGCGGCCCGCGGCAGGAACGGCTTCGGCCCCGGCCACCCGTCAGCGGGTGGCCGGGGCCGAAGCGTGACCGGGGCAGCCCGGGCCGAGGTACGTGCCTGGTCGGGCTCAGCCGGCGGGCTGCTCCTCGACGGGCTCCTCGACCGGCGCCGGGGGCGGCAGCTCGGCGAGGTAGATGCCGGCGATCAGCTGACCGACCGTCGGGTACGCGCCCAGCGGGGCGGCGCTCGGGCAGCCGGTCTCCTCGGCCGCGGTCGCCAGCAGCTCGGGGTCGGCCTCCGGGCCGATCACCAGCGGGGCGAGCGCGGGGCGCTGCGAGCCGGTGGCCCGCAGGTGGTCGACGGCGGCGGCCACCGAGCCCGGGACGTCCAGCGCGGCGGCCACCACCGGGACGGCCAGGCGGGCGGCCAGCAGCACGCCGGTGATGCCGGCGGCCGTGGCGGCCTCCTCACCGCCGACCACGGTCAGCACGATGCCGTCCGCGGCCGTGGTGATGGCGAACAGCCGGGCGCGGTCGGCGCGGGCCAGACCGGCCTCGGAGAGCCGCACGTGCACGGCCTCGGCCAGCAGCGGGTGCGGGCCGAGCGCGTCGGTGACGGCCGAACCGGCCTCGGCGGCCACCTGGTGCAGCTCGGCCAGCCGGCCGTGCGGACCGGTCAGCAGCGGCACCACGACCGGCGCCGGGTAGCCCGCGGAGGTGGCCTGCGCGAGCAGCTCGGCCACCGTCACGGCGTCCTCGGTGCCCTCGCTGACGCTCAGGTAGGCGGCGGCGGCCTCGATGCCGGGCTGCTCGCCGCGCACGATCGAGAGCAGCTCGTCCACCACGGGACGGGACTCCGGACCGGCCGCGGCGGGCACCGCGAGCACCAGGGCCGGGGAGCCGACCGGGATCTCCGGGCGCTCAGGACGACGGTGGCGCCCCCGCGCACGGGAGCCTGGCGTACGGACGGGCAGTGGCGCGCCCGGGATCGCTGCGGTGCTCATGGCGGAGATCGTAGGACATTCGGCCGGTTCCCCTGCAGTCGGATCCCAGGAGTGGGTGAAACCGTGCTGGACAAGTCGCGCATTTCCGGCCAAACCATCCCCCATTCCATGTCGGGCCACGGACACTTCGGTGGATCCACCGTGATGCGGCTCACACTGGCCGGAGGTGACTGCCCGTGAGCTGCGCGGCTCCGATCGAAGATCGACACGGTGCTCGGCGGGGTGTACGGACGGTCATCGGGTCGGTCGTGGTTCGCTGCGGTTTGTCCGGTTCCGTACCGTCAGCAGCCTTGGTGGAACCGTTCTGTAGCCCCACTCGTGTCGTGCATCAGCACGGTCGGCATCCCGTGCTGATGCACGTGCAGCCGGGCTATCATCACGTCAGGTGAGGACATCGCCGGTCAATCGGGGAGATTTCAATGGGTGAAGCTTTCAACGGCATGGCGGCTGCGGACCTCGACGGCGTGGTCTGGCAGAAGAGCCGGCACAGTAACTCCCAGGGCAATTGCGTGGAGTTCGCGGCTCTCCCCGGTGGAGAGGTCGCGATGCGGAACTCGCGCTTCCCGGACGGCCCGGCGCTGGTCTACACCCGGGCCGAGATCACGGCGATGCTGCTCGGTGTGAAGGACGGGGAGTTCGACCACCTCGCCGCGGGGGCGAACTGACGCCCCGCCGAACCAGGGACGAGAAAGGGCCGTCGTGGGCGTAGTCGCCACGGCGGCCTCGGTGTTCTCCGGGTCGGGCGCGCGCAGGGCCGCGGATGGAAGGAGAGAGGGTGCGGGTGCCAGGGGCGCGCGCACGAGGGGGCTCGGGCGCGCGGGCGACGGCCCGCGCCGGGCCGGGCTCAGGCCGATCGGCGGTGGCGCCCGGCGACGGGCGCCTCGGGAGCCGCCTCGAACAGTGCCCAGACCACCTTGCCCGCGCCGGCCAGCGGGTGCCAGCCCCAGGAGCGGCTGAAGGAGTCCACCAGGTGCAGTCCGCGACCGGACTCGGCGACGAAGTCGGCCTCCCTGGCCACCGGCCCGGTGCTGCTCGGGTCGCTGACCGCGCACACCACCTGGGGTGAGCGGTGCACCAGGCTTATTCGGATCGGCAGCGCGGCGTCGGGAGCCTGCCGCGGCCCCGGCTGGGCCGGCAGGCGGGCGGGCTCGGCCGCCCCGAGGGCGTGCCGGAGCGCGTTGGTCACCAGCTCCGAGGCGACCAGCGAGACATCGTCGAAGAGCTCCCCCAGGCCCCATCCCTGCAGCGTCGATCTGGCGAACTCGCGCGCGGTTCTGACGGCTTCGAAGCGGGGAGCGAGGGTACAGCTGACCACGTGGGGGTCGGTCGCCAGCGCCGTTCCGGTGCTCATGAAGAGCTCCTCCCATAAGGGGGCCGACACGGCTGGACCCGCCGGGGTCATGCCGGTCACCTCCGACTCGCTCGGCCGCGCGGCCGCTGCGCCCGACGACCTCTCGCGCGCACGCGAATCCGGCTGCGCGAACTGCGCTGCCGGGTACGGCGTGCGGTTCGCGCATGAGGTCGAGGCGGAGCCCGCGGAATTGCCAGGGGTGTGCAGGTGCACGTGCACCATGGTCCTCTGCGCTCACTGCAGATGCAAGAGTCGATTCACGTGCAGTCGGAGGATTGGCATATGCAAGCGCCGAATGCACGTGCAAGATGGTGGGTGTGATGCAGAACTGGTAGATCGTTGCACCAGTACCGGCACCGAGAGCGCTCAACTGATGGCAGACTGTGCGCTGTTTGCCCGAGGTGGAGGTTTCGACCGCATGACCACAGTTCAGCCCGGTGGTGGTTCGATGGTGCGCCGGATCCTCCTCGGCTCCAGCTCCGCCGCCTTCGCGAAGGACGCGCCATCACCCGCGAGGACGCCGGCTACGCCATCCGCGCCTCCGAGTCCAAGATCAGCCGGATGGAGCTGGGCCGGGTGAGCTTCAAGGAGCGCGACGTCGCCGACCTGCTCAGCCTCTACGGCGTCAACGACGGCACCGAGCGCGAGGCACTGCTCGGCCTGGTCCGCGAGGCCAACAAGTCCGGCTGGTGGCACAGCTTCACCGATGTGCTGCCCAACTGGTTCCAGACCTACATCGGTCTGGAGGAGGCCGCGGCGCTGATCCGCACCTACGAGGTGCAGTTCATCCCCGGTCTGCTCCAGTGCGAGGAGTACGCCCGCGCGATCTTCGGTCAGAGCCGCCCCGCGCTCGCCGAGGAGGAGATCGAGCGCCGGGTCAGCCTGCGGATGCGGCGCCAGAGCCTGCTGACCGAGAACCAGGGGCCCAAGCTCTGGGCGGTCATCGACGAGGCGGCGCTGCGGCGTCCGGTCGGTGGGCCCAAGGTGATGCGCGCCCAGGTCCAGCATCTGATCGACATGTCCGAGCACGGCAACGTGGTCGTCCAGGTGATGCCGTTCCGGTTCGGCGCGCACGCCGGCGAGAGCGGCGCCTTCTCCATCCTGCGCTTCCCCGAGCAGGACCTGGCGGACGTGGTCTATCTGGAGCAGCTCACCAGCGCGCTCTACCTGGACAAGCGGGACGACGTCGACGCCTACATCCAGGTGATGGAGCGGCTCTGCGTGGACAGCCTGACCCCGGGCCAGACCGTCGACCTGCTCGCCGGCATCCTCAAGGACCGCTGAGACCCGGCCGACCGGCCGGCGTCGTACCGGCGCCGGTGCCCGGTCAGGCCCGTACCGACGGCTGCGGCCGGTCGGGCGCCTGCGGCTGCGGCGGCACCCCCAGCTCCCAGGCCAACCCGTAGCGCGCGAACAGGTCGGCCCGGATCGGGGCCAACGGGACGGCGGCCCCCGGCAGCAGCACCCCGATGCAGGCACCCATCAGCGCGCTGCGCAGCACGGCGTGCTCGGCGACCGGGTCCGGTGCGCCCCAGTCACGGAGCAACTCACGGATGATCCCGCCGAGTTGCTGCTGCTCCGGATCCTGGACGAAGGCGCCGGAGTCCGGCTCCAGGATGAGCGCCAGGTGCGACCGCATGACCAGCGGGTGTTCCAGGGCGACCTGGAGCACCGCGTCGATGGCACGGGCCAGCCGGGCGTCCGGCGAGGCGCCGGGCCGCAGCCCGGACAGGGCCGCGGCCAGCTCCAGGTGCATCAGCCGATGGGTCGCCGCCTGCATCAGCAGCCGTTTGCCGTCGAAGTAGTAGGAGACCAGGCCGCGGGCGAGGCCCGCCCGCTCCGCGATGTCGCCCAGCGTGGTCCGGCCGTATCCGTGCTGGTCGACCAGCTCGACGGTGGCCTTGAGGATGCGTCGACGCGAGCGCCGGCGCATCTCCTCATTGACCGATTCCCCGCGAGGTGCCATCGTGTCAGCTCCGAACGTTCATTGGCTCCCGGCCAATATACTGGCCGGGTCACCCGCCGACGAGGGATCCGGGTACGTCCGGACACCACCCCGGGGCGGTACGCCGAAGTGCCGGCTCCACCAACACGGGGGTTTGGTGGAGCCGGCACCAGGGCCGTTCGTTCGACGGTTCAGAGCTCGGACAGCTCCTTGCGCCCCGCGCCCGCCTCGGCCGCGGTGCCCGCCTCGACTCCGGCGGCCGGCCCGTAGCGGTAGTCCGGCACCGAGGCCGCGGGCCTGGCCCGCCGCTCCACCGCCGCACCGATCAGGGTGACCAGCAGGCCGAGCGCCGCGATCCCGGTCACCAGCAGCAACGCCGGGCGGTATCCGTCGAGTTGGGCCTGCGGGCTGTCACCGCCCGCGCTGCCCGCGGTGATCACGGCGGTGGTGATCGCCAGCACGATCGCGCTGCCGACCTGGAAGGCCGTGTTGACCAGCCCCGAGGCGAGACCCTGCTCCTCGTCCGCGACCCCGCTGGTGGCGTTGATGTTGACGGAGGGGAAGGCGAGCGCGAACCCGATGCCCAGCAGCACCATGCTCGGCAGCACCAGGGTCACGAAGCCGCTGTGCTCGCCGAGGCGCAGGAAGCTCGCGTAGCCGGCGGTCAGTGCCAGCACCCCGATCGGCAGCAGCCGGCCGGTGCCGAACCGGTCGATGATCGCTCCCATCCGGGTCGCCGACAGGGCGACCAGCGCGCCGGCCGGCAGCAGGCCGAAGGCCATCTCCAGGGCCGACCAGCCGAGCAGCCGCTGCAGGTAGAGCGTGGTGATGAACTGGAAGCCCGCGTAGGAGCCGAACAGCGTGAAAGCGGTCAGGTTGGCCCGGGCCACACCGCCGTTGCGGAAGATGCCGAGCCGCACCAGCGGGTGCGCGGTGCGCGACTCGATCAGCAGGAAGGCGGTGGTCAGCGCGGCCACCACGGCGAGCGAGCCGAGGGTGCGCAGGCTGGCCCAGCCCGCGCCCTGGGCCTCGGTCAGGGTGAAGACCAGCAGCAGCAGGGCCCCGGTGCCGGTGACGGCGCCGGCCACGTCGTACCCGCCCTTCGCGCGCTCGGGCGCGGCCTGGCGGGGCAGCAGCCGGATCGCGAACGCCAGCGCGAGCAGGGCGACCGGCACGGGCATCAGGAAGGTCCAGCGCCAGCCGGCCGAGGTGAGCAGCCCGCTCAGCACCAGGCCGAGCGAGAAGCCGCTCGCACCGCAGGTGGTGTAGATGCTGAGGGCGCGGTTGCGGGCCGGGCCCTCGGCGAAGGTGGTGGTGATGATGGACAGGCCGGCCGGAGCGGTGAACGCGGCGCTGACCCCCTTGAGGAAGCGGGCGGCGATCAGCAGCGCGCCGTCGTCGACCAGGCCGCCGAGCAGCGAGGCGCCGGCGAAGACGGCCAGCGCGACCAGGAACACGCGCCGGCGGCCGAGCAGGTCGGCCGCGCGGCCGCCGAGCAGCAGCAGGCCGCCGTAGCCGAGGACGTAGCCGCTGACCACCCACTGGAGGGTGGAGGTGGAGAGGTGCAGGTCCGCCCCGATGGACGGCAGGGCGACACCGACCATCGAGACGTCGAGGGCGTCGAGGAACATCGCGGCGCACAGGACGACCAGCGTGCCCGACAGGCGTGGGCTCCACTGGGTGTCCGGACGGCCGCCGGCGGCGGCGAGGGCGGGATCGGCTGAGGTCATGGCAGGAGACTACATGCACATGCATTGAGTGCAAGCGCATTTAATGAGGCTGCAATAAGTTACCGTGCACGTGGTAGGGTGCGAGGGTGACTGAACTCGACACGCCCCCAGACCCGGCCCTGGTCGCCGAGTGGCGCGCCCTGCTGGCCCGCCACGCGGCGGCCGCCTGCGCGCTGGACCGGGAGCTGGGGGAGCGGTACGACCTCGGCATGAGCGAGTTCGAGGTGCTGGAGCGGCTCTGGGAGGACGAGCAGGCCCCCCGGGAGGCGGGGCTCCGGGTCCAGGACCTGGCCTGCACCGTGCACCTCAGCCAGAGCGCGCTCTCCCGGCTGATCGGCCGGCTGGAGAAGGCCGGCCTGGTGGAGCGGGCGATCTGCCAGGTCGACCGCCGCGGCATCTACGTCGCCCTCACCGAGGATGGCCGCACCCGCTACCGGGAGGCCAGGCCGCTGCACCGCGAGATCCTCGCCCGCACCCTCACGGACGGCGGCGCCGGGCGCGGCTGACGGCCGGCCCGGCGCGACCGGCCCCCGGCGCGACCGGCCCCCGGCGCGACCGGCCGCCTGCGCGACCTACGCGCCCGGTCGGTCGGGCGCGGGCGGCTCAGAGCAGTGCGGACAGCCCCGGCCAGGCGGCCAGCAGGACGGCGGCGGCCGGCGCCGCCAGCGCCGCCAGGGTGAGCCGCAGCCGGTGCGCCTTGCGCAGCCTCGGCTCGCCCGCGAGCAGCCGGTCGACCCGGCGCGGCGACTGGGCGAGCTGCTGCGGGGTGCATGAACCGAACACCCCCCGGCCGGAGTTGAGCTCGACCAGGGCGAGCGCCGTGGTCAGCCGGCCGTGCCGGCGGGCCGCCCGGTCGTCGGCCGCCAACTCGACCAACTCGCCGACCTGGTCGCGGAAGGCACTGAACACCCCGACCCCGGGGAAGCCGTCGGCGAGGGCCTGCGCGCACTGCGACAGCCAGTGGTGCCTGGCCCGGACGTGGCCGCGCTCATGGCTCAGCACCGCCGCCAGCTCCCGCTGACTCAGCTGCTGAAGGGCGCCGGTGGTGACCACCAGCCGGGCCGCCGAGCCGGGCAGCGACCAGGCCTGGGCCCGGGCGTCCTCCAGCACCACCAGCCGCTCCCTGGCCCGCTCGGCCGCGCCCAGCCCGGGCGGCAGCTCCGGGGCGGAGCGGCTGAGCCGGTCGTGCTGGTGGTCGCGCAGCGCCCGGGCCGCCCGGACCTCGCGGACCAGGGAGACCGCCGTCCACAGCCCGCCGGCGGCGAGCAGCGCGGCCCAGAGCCGGCCCCAACCCGCCGCGTCCGCCAGGCCGTACGCCGCCTCGACCCCGTGCGGCGCACCCGTGAACACCAGCGCCCGCAGCTCCGGCAGCGCGGCGGCGCAGGCCAGCAGCAGGCTCAGCACGCAGCACAGCAGCACCGCGACCACCAGGCACTGCCAGACGCACAGCGCCAGCACGGGTTCTCGCTCGGCCCAGCGGGCCCGGGCCAGTCGGCCGGGGGCCACGGTGGCGAGCAGCACTCCGAGCAGCAACAGGCTGAGCAGGGCCGTCATGGCAGATGCTCCCCCCGGGGAGGACGGGCGCGCGGCGGTGCGCACCCCCAACCTATGCGCCCGGCGGGCGTCTTGGGGCGGGCAACCGGCAGCAGTGACCAAGACCACGCCGCATCCGCACCCGGGCAGCCCGTCGTGTCGACCGCCCGGGCTCCCGCGGCGTTCGCCCTAGACCGCAGGTCCGAGCACGGGATCGAGCTCGGCCAGGATGTCCTGCAGCCGACGAGCCCCGGAGCGCACGCGGTCGCCGGTCTCCCATGACAACTCCGCGCACAGCTCCAGCGCGTCGTCCCGGTCGTCGGAGAAGATGCTGAAGACGTCCCGCACCGCGGTCTCGATCCAGTCGGCGTGATTGTCATCGGCGACGGCCGGTGCGGATGCCACCGGTGCCAGCCCGGTCCGGTCCTTCCGACGGAGCACGGCTTCGGCGGTCACCCGGGTGACGAAGGTGTCGCCCGGGTCGAGCACGAGCTCCAGCAACGCCTGGAACGCCTCCGGCAGCTCGGCGAAGGCTGCCAGGCCGTGACCGGCATCCGCCCGGTCACGGTGGTCGTGGCTCCGCCCGAGCTCACCGAGCGCCATGACCGCCGCACCTCGCGGGTCACCGTCCACCTGCTGGTCCCCCTTGGTCGATTTCGGCCACCGTACCGGCGGGGCACCACCGGGTGGTCGCCGGGACGAAGTCGGACCGGAGGCCCGGTCGCCGGCCGCGCAGGCAGCTGTCACATCGTCAGCAGCATCGCGAACATCCCGATCCCCATCGCCACCCGGCAGGCCCGGCCGAGACCGCCCAGGACCGCGGCCGGACCGGCGGCCGCCACCAGCCCGGCGACCGCTCCCGTGCGGGCGGGGGCGGAGAGCAGCCGGCTGCCGCTCCACAGCGAGTAGGCGCCGAAGTAGACCAGCAGGGCCCCGGTCACCGGCGGCAGCCCGGCGGCCATGTGGTGTGCGTGGGCCGCCCCGGCCGGCATCGCCAGGGCCATGTACGCCATGGCGAGCGCCCCGACCCCGTGGTGCAGCCGGTGTGCGCGCGGGCCGGACGAGCCGACCCGGCCCAGGGCGCCCAGCAGCATGGCCCCGGCCAGCACGGTGAACAGCCAGCCCCAGACCGGGCCCGGCAGCAGCGCCATGCCGGCCATGCCCAGCGCCATCAGTGCCTCGGCGGTGTCGGACTCGCGGTCCGCCGGACCGCTCGCCGCCCCCGCGCAACCGCGGCCGGCGCCGGTGCGTAGCCGCAGTGCGCAGAGCGCCGCGGCGCCCGCCGACAGGGCGGCCACCAGCCAGGTGACCACGGCCGGGCCGTGCATGGGCGCCCCCTCGACCTGCGTGCAGACGGGTTCAGGGTCCACGGTCGCCGAGCGGGGACCTGCCCGGGCAGGGCGCGTACGGGGCGCACGGGGGCTTGCCCGCCGAAAGGCCCATCCGCTGTGCGAGGGTGGGCGGGAGACGGACGACAGGGGGGATCGAATGGGGACAGCGGGGCACGACGGCTGGGTTCTGTGGATCACCACCGTGGTGATGGTGGTCTCGGGCGCGGCACTGGCACTGAACACGGGAGGCGTGGCGGAGAAGTGCTTCCGGCTCGCCAGTCGCTCCTGGCGCCCGTTCGGCGGCGCCACCCCGGGCACGCTCCGGCGGATCGGCGTCGGCTGGGCCCTGCTCGGCGCGCTGCCGGTGCTGGCGGAGCTGGTCCGGGCGCGCGCCGGCGGCTGACCGCCGGCGCCCGCCCCGCGCTGGGCGTTCGGCCCGCCCCGGCGCCCGGTTGCTCAGCCCGGCGCGCTGTACCGCCCCGCGCCGGTGGTCCGCCGCAGGAACCGGCGGGTGCGCTCCTGCTGCGGATCGCCGAAGAGCTGCGCCGGTGGCCCCTGTTCGAGCACCACGCCGGCGTCCAGGAAGCAGACCTGGTCCGCCACCTCGCGGGCGAAGTGCATCTCATGGGTGGAGATCACCATGGTCATGCCCTGCTCCTTGAGGTCCCGGACCACCGACAGGACCTCGCCGACCAGCTCGGGGTCGAGCGCCGCCGTGATCTCGTCCAGCAGCAGCAGTCGGGGCCCGGTGGCCAGGGCCCGGACGATCGCCACCCGTTGCTGCTGGCCGCCGGAGAGCCGATCGGGGTACTCCCCGGCGCGCGCCGCCAGCCCGAGCCGGTCGAGCAGTTCGAGCGCCCGGGCCTCGGCCTCGGCCCGCGGGACCCGGTGCACCCGGCGCGGTGCGAGGGTGACGTTCTGGAGCACCGTCAGGTGCGGGAAGAGGTTGTAGGACTGGAAGACCACGCCGATCCGGCGCCGTACCGCGTCCTGGTCGGCCCGCGGGTCGGTGATCTCCTCGCCGTCCAGGAAGACCGCGCCGTCGTCGATCTCCTCCAGCAGGTTGGCGCAGCGGATCAAGGTGGACTTGCCGGAGCCGGAGGCCCCGATCAGCGCCGTCACCGAGTGCGCCGGGACGGTCAGGTCGACGTCCCGCAGCACCGGCCGGCCGCCGAAGGCCTTGCGCACGGACTCCAGCCGCAACACCGGGGTGGCCTGCGCCGTCATACCGCACCTCCCTGCTGCTCGCGCCCGCTCATCCGGGCGCTCACCCAGTCGGTGAGCCTGGTCAGCGGGATGGTGAGGGCGACGAAGACCAGCGCCGCGACCAGATAGGGCGTGTAGTTGAAGGTCCGGCCCGTGATGATCTTGGCCGCGTAGACCGCGTCGATGACCCCGCCGATCGACACCAGACCGCTGTCCTTCTGCAGCGACACCAGCTGGTTCAGCAGCGGCGGCACCACCCGGCGCACGGCCTGCGGCAGCACCACGTACCGCATCGCCTGGGCGTTGCTCAGACCGAGCGAGCGGGCCGCGGCACGCTGGCTCGGATGGACCGCCTGGATGCCGGCGCGGAACACTTCCGAGACGTACGCAGAGTAGGTGAGCACCAGGGCCGCGCCGCCCAGCAGCAGCGGATCGGCGGTGACCCCGGTGAGCCGCAGCGCCGGCACCCCGGTGATCAGGATCAGCAGGCAGATGATCAGGGGCAGGCCGAGGAAGAAGTCCACGTACGCGGTCGCCAGCAGCCGCACCGGCAGCAGCACCGGACCGCGCAGTGTCCGCAGGATCGCCAGCAGCAGCCCGAACACCACGATCAGCGCCCCGCAGACCAGCGTCAGCTCCAGGTTGACCCACAGGCCCTCCAGCACCTTCGGCAGCGCCTCGCGGGCCCGGTCGAGGTCGAGGAAGGTCTCCTTGGTGCGCTGCCAGCCCGGCGAGTTGACCACCAGCAGGCCCAGCGCCAGCGCCGTGCCGGCGGTGCTCACGGTGGCCACCAGCGCCGCCCGCCGCGAGCGCCGCCGGCGGTACGCCTCCCGGGCGAGCCGCCGCGGGGACGGCCGGTAGCCGTCCTCGGTGGGCGGTGCCGGTTCGACCAGGCTGCTCACTTCAGGACCGGCGCGGCGACCGCGTCCGACAGCCACTGCTTCTCCAGCGCCGCCAGCGTGCCGTCCGCGCGCAGCGCCTCGACGGCCCGGCCGACGCAGCCGGTCAGGGCGCTGCCCTTGTCCAGCACCAGCCCGAACTCCTCCGGGTCGGCGCCGGTGCCCTCCAGTTGCCCGACCACCTGGGCGTCCGGCACCTCGGCGCCGGTGACGTAGAACGCGGTGGGCAGGTCCAGCACCAGGGCGTCGATCTGGCCGTTCTTCAGCGCGCTCTTCGCCAGGTCGTTGCTGTCGAAGACGGCCGGCTGCACCGACGGCTTGATCTGGTCGGTCACGGCCGCCAGGCTGGTGGTGCCGACCTGCGCGCCCAGCTTGGCGCCCCGGAGGTCCGCCAGGCTGCGGGCCGAGGCGAACCTGGAGCCCTTCAGCGCCACCACGGTCTGGCGCACCTGGTAGTAGCCGGGGGAGAAGTCGACCGCCTGCCGGCGCTCCTCGCTCACCGACACCTGGTTGATGTCGAGGTCGAAGTCCTTGGCGCCGGGCGCGAAGGCCTTGTTGAACGGGCTGACCACCCAGCTCACCTTCTCCTTCGGGTACCCGAGCCGGTCCGCCACGGCGTAGGCCACCGCGGCCTCGTACCCCTTGCCGTTGGACGGGTCGTCCCCGGAGAACCACGGCTCGTACGCCGGCTTGTCGGTGCCGATGGTCAGCGTGCCGGCCTTCCTGGTCGCGAGGGCCCCCTTCTCGCAGGACCCGGCCGAGCCGCTCGCGGTCGCGGCGCCGGAGGTCGCCGCGTCCTGCGGCGCGCAGCCGGCCAGCACCGGGGCGGCCGCCACCACGGCGGCCAGCAGCAGTGCGGCACGCACCGCGGGCCGGCCGGCGGACAGGGCAGGGAGGGAGGTCATGGCAGGACTCCAGAGGTGAGGAGGGGAGCGGGACGTCTCCGGCGCCGCCGGCACGGGTGGGACCGGGCGGGGCGACCGGGTGGTGTGCGGACCCCGGCGGGCATTCCGGGAACGATCGTGCCCACCACGCGCACGGCGGACACCGCGTGGTCAGCGGTGGCGGGGCTGCGGGACTCGGGGCATGGTCGGCGTACGACGGCACCCGCGCGGCGCCCCGGGATCGTCAGGAGCGACAGCCGCAGCCGGCGCTCGGACGACAGGAAGGCACCGGGAGGGGGTCGAGGTGGCGTACCGCCACCGAATTCACCGCCGGGAGCATGCCCGGAGACTGGCACCCCGCCCGGGCCGGTGTCCAGAACGTCCAGACAACCGTCCACATCGCGGACTGTTGCCCGGATCGCACGGAGTACCCCCCGACCCCCCTTGAACAGGAGAACCTTTCGTATCTATGGTGGTCATGTCGAAATACTCCTGTCGAAGTGAGTCTCCAATGCAGAATCTTTCGCCGAAGCTCGCGGTAGCGGGCGACCCCGCCGCCACCGGCCCGGCCGGTCACCCGGCCTGGCTTCGCCTCAAGGACGCTGTCGAGACGCTTCGACCGCTCCAGTCCAAGGACGGCTCGATCGACCTGGCCGCCGTCCAGCGGCACAGCGTCGACCCGCTGATCGAGAGCGTCAGAGCCGCTGTCGCCGAGCTCGCCCCGCTCTTCCCGCACGACGCCGAGTACCTCGCCGCCGTGCAGGCGGACCTCGGCAAGTGGGCCGACACCGGCTACCGCGAGCCCGACTTCCTCGACTCGCTGCTCGCCTTCCAGCCCGCCGAGCAGCGTGTCGACGGCCTCGACCACCTCGTGGTCTTCCCGATGTACACCCAGAACGGCAACCCGAACCGCAACCTCGAGGCCGTCCTGCTCAAGGTCGTCTGGCCGGACTGGCTGGCCGAGCTGGAGCGCAGCCGCTTCGACAACCCGATGTTCGTGCCGATCACCTTCACCGACTTCACGGCCGGCTACGACACCAACTCCGCGGTGCTCTTCCCGGAGACCGTGGCCGTGCGCAAGGCCCCCGAGCGCTTCACCTGGGGCGGCATCTTCTGCGACCGCGAGGCCGCCCGCTTCCGAGCCGTGACCACCAGCGCCGTCGACCTGCTCGGCCTGGAGATCCCGGCCGACGCCTCCGGCCTGCTCGCCGACCAGGGCCGCGCCCAGCAGACCTTCGTCCTGTGGGACCTGGTGCACGACCGCACCCACAGCCACGGCGACCTGCCGTTCGACCCCTTCATGATCAAGCAGCGCAGCCCATTCTGGATGTACGGCCTGGAGGAGCTCCGCTGCGACCTGACCGCCTTCAAGGAGGCCGTCAAGCTGGAGGGCGAGGGCTACGACCAGGGCCGCGACGTCCAGTACGCGATCCTCTTCGACCGGATGTTCCGCTTCCCGGTCAGCGGTGACCGGGTGCGCAACTACGACGGCATGGGCGGCCAGCTGCTCTTCGCGTACCTGCACAAGCACGACGCCCTGCGCTGGCGCGACAACCGCCTGAGCATCGACTGGGCCCGCGTCGCCGAGGTCACCAACCAGCTCTGCGCCGAGATCGAGACCCTCTACCGCGACGGCATCGACCGGCCGAAGACCGCGCACTGGATCGCCGCCTACCAGCTGGTCTCCCGGTACCTCACCCCGCACCCCGCGTCCACCTGGGCCAAGGGCCCCGAGGCGCTGCCGCTCGACCTCACCGACGGCAAGGCCCTGAACAAGGCCCTGTGCGACGCCGTCCACCCGGACGAGTTCCCGCTGAGCATGTTCTACGAGGCCCTGTCCAAGAAGCTCAGCGGCGTCATCGCCGCCACCACCGGCATCACCGGTGCCGGCATCGAGGGAGTCGCCGCGTGAGCACCCCCCGTCTCGAAGGCAAGGTCATCGCGGTCGCCGGAGCCAGCGGCCCGGCCGGCCAGGCCACCATGCGCCGTCTCGCGGCCGAGGGCGCGACCGTGATCGGCGCCGACATCGACCAGCGCCGGCTGGACACCGCGGTCGACGCGGTCCGCACCGCCGTTCCCGGCGCCAGGATCACCGGCCAGATCATCGACCTCCTCGACCCGCAGGAGGTCCACGACTGGGCCGACCACCTGGAGGCCGAGCACGGCCACGTCGACGGCCTGTTCCACCTGGTCGGCGGCTGGCGCGGGAGCAAGTCCTTCTTCGAGAGCCGCATAGACGACTGGGACTTCCTGCACGACACCGTCGTCCGCACCCTCCAGCACACCTCGCTGGCCTTCCAGCCCGCGCTGCTGCGCAGCGGGTCCGGCCGGTTCGCGATGATCGGCGCCGCGGCCGCGCACAAGCCCACCGCCGGTGGCGCCGCGTACGCCGCCGCCAAGGCCGCCACCGAGGCGTGGACCCTTGCCATGGCGAACTCCTTCGTGAAGGAGACCACCAGCGAGGACGGCGAGCCCACCGCGGCGGCTGCGATCCTGGTGATCAAGGCCCTGGTCTCCCCGGAGATGCGGGCCGAGAAGCCGGACGCCAAGTTCGCCGGCTTCACCGACACCGCCGACCTGGCCGAGCACCTGGCGGGCCTCTGGGACCGCCCCGCAGCAGAACTGAACGGACAGCACCTGTGGCTGACAGCCCGATGACCGACCCGCACACCGACGCCGTACGCCACCACGACCCCTCCGTCCGGGGCTTCGCCAGCGACAACTACGCCGGCGTCCACCCCGAGATCCTGGCCGCATTCGCGGTGGCCAACGGGGGTCACCAGATCGCGTACGGCGAGGACCAGTACACCGAGCACCTCCAGCAGGTCTTCCGCAGGCACTTCGGCGACCGGGCCGAGGCCTTCCCGGTCTTCAACGGCACCGGGGCCAACGTGGTCGCCCTCCAGGCGCTGCTGCCGCGCTGGGGCGCGGTCGTGGCCGCGGAGAGCGCGCACATCAACGTGGACGAGTGCGGGGCGCCGGAGAAGATCGCCGGCATCAAGGTGCTCACCGTCCCCACCCCGGACGGCAAGCTCACCCCCGAGCTGATCGACCTCCAGGCCTGGGGCTGGGGCGACGAGCACCGCGCCCAGCCGCTCGCCGTCTCCCTCGCGCAGTCGACCGAGCTCGGCACGGTCTACACCGCCGAGGAGATCAAGGCGATCTGCGACCACGCCCACGAGCGCGGCATGCTGGTCCACCTCGACGGCTCCCGCCTGGCCAACGCGGCCGCCTCGCAGGGCCTGCCGCTGCGCGCGTTCACCACGGACGCCGGCGTGGACGTGCTCTCCTACGGCGGCACCAAGAACGGCCTGCTGTTCGGTGAGGCCGTGGTGGTGCTCAACCCCGAGCGGGTCCGGGACCTCAAGTTCCTGCGCAAGATGTCGATGCAGCTCGCCTCGAAGATGCGCTTCGTCTCGGTCCAGTTCGAGGCGCTGCTGGCCGGCGACCTGTGGCTGCGCAACGCCGGCCACGCCAACGCGATGGCCCGGCGCCTGGAGCAGGCCGTCCGGGAGATAGACGGCGTCACCGTGGTGCGCCCCGTCGAGTCCAACGCGGTCTTCGCGATCCTGCCGCGCGAGGTCAGCGAGCGCCTGCAGAAGCGTTACCGCTTCTACTTCTGGGACGAGCACACCGGCGAGGTCCGCTGGATGACGGCGTTCGACACCACCGAGGCCGACATCGACGCCTTCGTCGCGGCGCTGATCGAGGAGCTGGGCCGGGCCTGAGCCCGGTTTGACGCGGGGCAGCCCGGAGCGTAATGTTCTCCGGGTTGCCCCGCTGCCGTTCGGATTCAGAGATGAATTCGAATGGGAGCCCGGGAAAACGGCCCGAGAAACTCTGCTAGAGTTCGGGAGCGCCGAAAGGCCCAAGCAAAATCCGATCGAATGAAACTCCGGTAAAACGGGGCGGAAAACATCTGATAAGCTTGAAACACGAAAGAACGAAGCGCCCGGAGAGTTCACGAGAGTGGCTCGAAGGAAGTGTCCGTTCCTTGAGAACTCAACAGCGTGCCAAAAGTCAAC
>NZ_JBFAQT010000027.1:0-91089 GCF_040678895.1 Kitasatospora sp. NPDC049258 | reverse complement strand
CCTCTTCCGGTCCGGGTACGTGGTTCGTTCGCGCTCTGACCCACGGCGTGTACCCCGACCATGCCGAACCGACCCCGCCCACACACACCCTTCACTGCCTCCGACGCATGAGGACACCTTCATCGCCGCCGCAACACATTCACCCGGCGTGCGTGCGCCGCCGGAACGCGGGCATGCGAGGACTGTCTCCGGACAGCCCGGGACGGAACGGACAAAAGGGGTTTCCATGACCATCCTGTGGGCCATCCTCGCGGGCCTCGTGATCGGCCTGCTCGCCAAGCTGCTGCTGCCCGGGCGCCAGGCCATCCCGCTCTGGCTGACCGTGCTGCTGGGCATCGTCGGCGGCCTGATCGGCAACAGCCTGGCCGGGGTCCTCGGCGTCCGCGACACGGGTGGCGTCGACTGGGTCCGGCACCTGCTGCAGGTCGGCGCCGCCGCCGTGCTGATAGGCCTGGTGAGTCCCGCCTGGTCCCGCCGGGGCCGCTGATCCCCGCCGTGCCCGGGCCGCCCGAGGCCGGAAGGACCCTTCCGTTCCGCCCCCTCCCCGGCCTATCGTCGGCGGTGGTCGAAGGCGGCACGGAGGGGTGGATGTCCAAAAGCGGGTTCGAGGCGGAGCGCCACGGCGGCACCGCCCCGGGAGAGCGGTTGACCGCCCGTCAGGAGCGGCGCGGCAGTGCCGTGCTGGTCGCCCTGGCCGGTGAGCTCGATCTGGACACGCTGGCCCCGGCCGCCGAGGTGCTGACCCAGGCGCTGGCGGCCGCCCCGGCCCGGGTGGTGGTGGACCTGGCGGAGCTGAGCTTCTGCGACTCCTCCGGGCTCAACCTGCTGCTCCGCACCAGGCTCGCCGCCCAGGACGCGGAGGTCGAGCTCCGGCTGGCCGTCGCACCCGACGGCCAGTTCGGTCGGCTGCTGGAGCTGACCGGGGCGGGCACCGTGTTCTCCGTGCACGCCTCGCTCGCCGACGCCCTCGCCGGGACGTGAGCGGCGGCCGGCCCCCCGGGCGCGAGACCCGTCCCCATCGACCACTCATGAACGAGCATGCCGGGGTGAACAGATGACCAGCGGTCAGAACGGTGCCGAGGCCGTCGAGCGGCTCCGAATCGGCGTGCCCGCCGTCGGGCAGCGGCGGACCGTCCGACTGGCCGGGCTGCCCCGGCAGGTGGTGCTCGGCCGGGACGCCGCCCGCACCGCCCTGACCGACTGGGCCTGGCCCGGCGACGGGGCGGTGGAGGACCTGCTCCTGGTCGTCTCCGAGCTGATCGCCAACGCCCGCCTGCACGCCGGCGGGGCACTCCAGCTCGGCCTGCACCTGACCCCGGACCGGCTGCGGATCGAAGTCACGGACGCCGCCCGGACCATGCCGGTGCCCAGCCGTCCGCACCGCCCCGGCCTGCCGGGCGGCCACGGGCTGCACATCGTCCAGCAGTTGGTGGACGACTGGGGAGTGACCCTGCACGACGCCGGCAAGACGGTCTGGGCCGAGGTGCGCAGGCCTGGTGTCCCGGCGCCCGAAGCCTGAGCGCCCCAGCCCCGCGGCTGGGGCACCGTTTGGCGCCCGGGGCGCCGGGCAGGCGAACCGCATGACTGCCAACCAGGCCGCGGGCCGGCCGGACCACGTCCCCGACATCGCGTCCCGGCAAGCCGTCGAGGGGACGTCGGAGAGCACCCGCACCGTCCTGGTGGCCACCGCCGCCAACCTGGTGATCGCCGTGGCGAAGGCCTTCGTCGGCCTGATCGGCGGCTCCGCCGCGATGCTGTCCGAGGCCGCCCACTCGGTCGCCGACACCGTCACCGAACTCCTGCTCCTGACCGCGCTGCGCCGGGCCGACCGGCCCGCGGACGAGGAGCACCCGTTCGGCCACGGCCACGAGGCGTACTTCTGGGCCTTCCTCGCCGCCCTGGCCACCTTCCTGGCCGGCGCGCTGGTCTCGATCGTGCACGGTGTGCAGGAGATCACCGGCGGGGAGGCACCCGGGCACTACCCTCTCTCGTACGCGGTGCTGGCCCTCGCCGCACTCTGCGAGGGCGTCTCCTGGCGCCAGGCGGCGAAGCAGGTCCGCAGCGAGGCCGCCCGCTGGCGGGTGTCCTCGCTGCGGCTGCTGCAGGTCACCCCCGACACCACGGTCAAGGCCGTCGCCCTGGAGGATTCCGCCGCCCTGGTCGGCCTGGCGATCGCGGCGGCCGGCCTGGCCGGCTCGCAGCTGACCGGCTCCGCCGTCTGGGACGGGCTCGCGTCCGTGCTCATCGGCGTACTGCTGGCGGTCGTCGCCGTGGTGCTGACCAGCTCCAACAAGTCGCTGCTGATCGGCCGGGCGGTGCCGCCCGCCATGCGGGAGGCACTGCGCGCGGAGCTCCAGGCGCTTCCCGAGACGGCCCGGGTGTTCACCCTGTTCACCATGGTGCTCGGCCCGCGCGAGGTCCTGCTGGCGGCCCGGGTCGACTTCCACGACGAGCACGGATCAGCCGCCGTCGAGGCGGCCTGCGAGCGGGCCGAGCGGCGCATCCGCGAGCGCTTCCCCACCGTTCGCCAGGTCTTCATCGACCCCACCCCGCCCTGGTCGGACACGGCGCCCGCGCCGGGCGACGGCTGAGGGTTCCGCCCCCGCACGGAGCGGCGCCCCGGCGCGGGGATCGCGTCGGGGCGCCGTCGTACGGGCGGGTCAGCCGGAGGCCGGCAGCGCCGGCTCGGGGCCGGGCAGCGGGGGCGGCGGCACGGGCGGCCACGGCTCGGGCTCCGGCGGGGCGGGAGTCGGCGGTTCGGGGGTCGGCGGCACCGGATCCGGCCCGCCAGGTCCTGGTGCCGGGCCCGGCAACGGGCCGGGGCCCGGACCGCCCGGGCCGGGGGCGGGTGTCGGGTTCGGCGGCACGGGCTCGCCGGGACGGCTCATCGTGAACGCTCCTGGGAGGTGAGGGCCGTTGCCGGCCGGGGTTCAGCGCCGGTGCCGCAGGACGGCCCAGGCGAGCAGCGCGCCCGCCGTCACACCGACGGCGATCAGGTACGGGCTCCGCCGGGCGGGCGGTACCGCCCCCTCCCAGCCTCCCTCGCCGTCCACCGGGTGCCCGCTGCGGGCGCGCTCCGCCACCTGGCGGACCCGGCCGAGGCCGGCGTCCCCGGCATGGGCGGCGGCGGCCGTCACCCGGTGCACCGAGTCGCGGGCCCGCTCCAGCACGGTGTGCTCGTCCTCGGCGGATCGCGCCTGCCCGACGCCGAGCAGGTCCTGGGCGGCCAGGGCGTCCCCGAGCAGCAGCTCCGGGTCGTCCGGTACGGGGGTGCCGATCCCCGGGTGGGCGGCGGTGCCGCTCGCCTCGGGGGTGCCGTTCCGATCGTGGTCCTCGGGTTTCATCGCTACCAGCCTCCGGTCGGTGCGGGACGGACGGGTCGGGCGCGGCGCACGGTCACGCGGCGCCGCCGCTCGCCTTGCCCCGGAACGCCGCGGCAAACCCACGGCCCCGGGCGCGTTTGCGTTCGCCGTCAGCGGTGAGACGAGGCTCCGAGGCCGCATCCCCTCCCCCCGGGTCGCGGCCTCGGCAGCCGGCTCCCGGGCCTGACGACGAGCGACGGCCCGGGGGCGGTGCTGCTCAACCTCCACCAACCATCCCGATCGGGGTGAAGGTGGAGGAGTCGGTGCATTCGGCCGACCGTACGGGGGTAGTCGCAGCCCATGCTGACCTTCGGAGTCGAGGAAGAGTACCTGCTGATCGACCCTGACACCGGTGTGCCGGTGCCGCGCGCCGAGGAGGTCCTGCTGGCCGCCGATCTGCGCCCCGCGCTCCGGCCGAGCGAGGCCCAGCACGAACTGCTGCAGGTCCAGCTGGAGGTCGCCACGCCCGTCTGCCACGACCTCGCCGCCGGCGCCCGCCACCTGCGCCGGATGCGGGCCGCCCTGAACGCCTCCGCCGCCCAGTGGGGCTGCCGGATCGTCGCGGTCGGCGGCGCGCCGTTCGCCGCCGACGGCCCCGTCCCGGTCACCGACCGGGACCGCTACCGCACCGCCCGGGCGCAGGCCCCGCAGCTGGTCGACGACCTGATGCTGAACGGGATGCACGTCCACGTCGGGGTCGAGGACGAGGACGAGCGGGTCGCCGCCCTCGACCGGATCCGCCCCTGGCTGCCGGTCCTGGTCGCGATGGCGGGCAACTCGCCGCTGTGGTGCGGCGCCGACACCGAGTTCGCCAGCTGGCGCACCATCCACTTCGACCGCTGGCCGGTCAGCGGCCCGCAGCCGTCCTTTCGGGACGCCGCCGACTACCGCCGCAGGGTGCGGGCCCTGCTGGCGGCCGGGGCGATCCGTGACGCCGGCCAGCTCTACTGGACGGCCCGGCTCTCCGAGCGCTTCCCGACCATCGAGGTGCGCGCCCCCGACGTCCAACTGACCGTATCCGATGCCGAGTTGATCGCCGGAGTGATCCGCGGGCTGGTCGCCTCCGCGCTGCTCGCCGAGCGCCGCGGCGACCCGCGCCCGGAGCGGCCGGAGGAGCTCCTGCGGGCGGCCGTCTGGCACGCCGCCCACGACGGCCTCGCCGGCAACCTGGTCTCCGCCCGCGACGGCGCCGCCAGACCCGCCACCGCCGTGCTGGACGAGCTCCGGGAGTACCTCGCCCCCGGGCTGGAACTCACCGGTGACACCCACGCCGTCGACCGGCTCTGGCAGGAGTTCCTCGCCGCCGGCACCGGCGCCGACCGCCAGCGGCGCTGGTTCCGCGAGTCCGGCCGTGAAGGCCTCACCAAGCACCTGCTGGACTGCGCCGTCGCCGGCTGACGGCCGTTCGCCGGCTCCCCGGCCCGGCGGCCCTGAGTGTCAGCCGCCCGTCGGTGCCGGACGGTCATAGGTACTGATCTCGATCAGGTTGCCGTCCGGGTCGCGCAGGTAGGTGCTGGTGATCGGGCCCCGGGCACCGGTGCGCCGCACGGGGCCTTCCTCCACCGGCACGCCGACGGCCGCGAGCCGGGCCAGCACCGCCTCCTGGGGGGTGTCGGTGATCAGGCACAGGTCGGCGCTGCCGGCCGTGGGGCGCTCGGCGTGCGGGCGGAGCTCGTGGTCGACCCGGTGGAGGTTGATCTTGCTGGCACCGAAGGCCAGCGCCCGGCGCCCCTCACCGAAGGTGACGGGGTCCATCCCCAGCACGCGTTCGTAGAAGTCGACGGTGCGATCGAGGTCGCGGACGGTCAGCACCAGGTGGTCCAGGCCCGTGATCCGGATACCCGGCGCCGGATCCGGGGCGTACCGGCCGAGCTGCTGTTCGCAGGCCTCCCGCGCCGCGACGGAGAGCAGGTCGCCCGAGCGGTCGAACAGTTGCTGGAGCGCCGGCCCGTAGTGGTCGGCGAGCTCGGGGTCGTGCGCCAGCACGTCGAGCTCGTTGGCGGCGGTGATCTCCAGGAAGGCCCGCAGGTCCGGCTCCGGCGGGGTGTGCTCGCGCCCCGTGAAGCGGTCGCGGAAGACCACCGGGCGGCCACCCGCCAGACGCGGATGTACGACACCGCGGTCGCAGCAGGCGTAGAGGTGGACCAGCGCCTCGGCCCGTTCGCCGATCAGCTCGGCGAGGAGTGCGCGCTCGGTGAGGTCCGCGAGGGCCCGGTCGAACCCGTCGGTGCCGTAGACCGCGTGGCACAGCCCCGCGGCCCGGAGGTCCGGATCGGCGCCCCAGTCGGCCAGCCGGCGCGCGACGCGGATCAGGTGGTCCAGCAGCGTTCCGCCGGGGTGGGGGATCTCCCCCGCGCCCCGGGAGCGCAGGAACTCCTCGACGGCCGGCCGGTCTCCGGCCGAGGCACGACCGCCCGGCGGGCTGCCGGCCCGGGCATCGTCGATCGGTGCCATCACGCCTCCTGGTTCGCGCCGCGGGCCACCTCGGCGACCAGCCGGGCCGTGGCCGGGGTGTCGATGCCGTGGGCGGCCGCGGCCCGCAGGACCGCTCCGCCGATGGCGTCGAGTTCGAGCGGGCGTCCGGCCTCGGCGTCCCGCTGCATCGAGGACTTCATGGTGCTCGGGGCCCGGTCGAAGAACGAGAGCACGCTGTCCGCCGTCACGGGTGTGCCGGTGGCCCGGGCCACCGCGGTGATCTCGTCGAGCACGGCGAGCAGTTCGGGGCGCCGGTCGGTACGGATCGTCCCGACCTCGGCCCGGTGGCGGGTGGTCAGCAGCGCGAACGGGGCGAGGAAGGCCAGCTTGCCCCAGAGCACGGCGCCCTCGTCGGTGCGCAGGGTCACGCCGAGACCGGCGTGCCGCAGCCGGTCCGCGAACTCGTCGAGCGGCGCGGCCAGTTCGAGATCGGCGAAGGGGCTGGTGTGGACGATGTGCCCCGGGGCGGTGCGGGTGGTCTCGACCCGGATCGCGCCGGCGACGACCGCGGCCGCCGGGTAGCGCCCGCGCAGCAGCGCGAGGTGGTCGAGGCCGTTGAGCAGCGGGACGACCGTCGCGCCGCCGAGGACGGCGGCCGGGACGCGGTCGAGGGCGAGCTGCAGGGCGGTCTGCTTGACCGTCACGAAGAGCGCGTCCACCGGCTGTCGCAGCCGGGTGTCGGCCTGCACCGCCGCGGTGAAGTCCCCGTACCGGGCGCTCTCGATCCGCAGGCCGTCCTGGTTCAGCACGGCGGCGGTGCGCTCACCGGCCAGGCAGACGACGCGGTGGCCGGCGCGGGCGAGCAGCGCGCCCACCAGGCCTCCGACACCGCCGGGTCCGAGGATGGCCACCGTCATCACGTTGGTCGTTGTCACGTGCGCTCCTTGCGCTCACCGTGTCCGGATCGGTTGGGGCCGCGGAGCGGCGTCGCCGCCCCCGCGCCCTGCTCCGATGATCAAGCACCCCGGAAACCCAAGTCAATCCTCGGGTTTGCTGGCATACACCCAAGCGATACCTTGGGTCGCCGTGACCCTTGACGATCTCCGCATCCTGACCGTGGTCTGCCGGACCGGCTCACTGAGTGCGGCCGCCCGTGAGCTGTCCTGCACCCAGTCGGCGGTCAGCCAGCATGTGAAGCGGCTGGAACGTGAGCTGGGCCTGAGCCTGCTCGAACGGCACACCCGGGGGGTGGTGCCGACGCCGGCCGGGCGCACGCTGTCCGCGGCGGTCACGGCGGGGCTGGGGTGCATCGACCATGCGCTGCGCCAGCTGGAGGAGGCCGCTCGCGGAGAGCGCGGATCGGTGCGGATCACGACCGGCGCCACCACCGTCCGGCACTTCATGGCCGCCGCCGTCGTCGACTTCCGCCGCCGATTTCCGCTGGCCAGCCTGGAGTTCCAGACCGAGACCTCCAGCCGCGGCTGCTTCGACGCGCTGGCCGCCGGCGGCGTCGACCTGGCGTGGATCACCCTCGGGCCCGCGAGCCCCGCCGCCGAACAGCACCCCGTGGTCGAGCTGCCCTGGTCGCTGGCCGTCTCGGCGAGCGACCCGCTGGCGGCCAGGGCCGTGCTGGCACCGGTCGACCTGCTGGACGCCCGGCTGATCGGGCTCCCCCGGAACTCGACCTCCCGCCTGCAACTCGCCGACTGGCTCGCGGACTCCGGCATCCAGCCGGTGTTCGACACCAGCGTCGCCGACTGGGACACCGCGATCCTGCTCGCCGAGCTGGGCCTGGGGCACGCCGTGGTCCCGACCCTGCCCGCCTGGAGCGGGCCCGGGCATCCCAACCTGCGGCTGATCCCCATCCCCGCGCTCCCGGCCCTTACCGCGGGCTGGGCGGTGCGGCGCTGGGACGCCCTCTCCCCACTGGCCCGGGCGTTCGCCGAGACCGTCACGCGCCACTGCGGCCCGCGGAACCCTTAGGGCCGGTCGCGGCCGACGGAGCCACGCCGGGCGCCCCCGGCCGCGCGGTGGAGCGCGGGCCGGGGGCGGGTACCAACCGCTGACGGATCAGAAGAGGTCATCGATGTCGATGTCCATCTCCTCGCCGTCGCTCTCCTCCGCGGGCGTCGGCTGCTGCTGGGCGGGCGGCTGCTGGACGGGCGGTGCGGCGGCCTGGGCCGCGCGGGCCCGGCGGGCCTCCTCCAGCTGGGCCTGGACCCGCTCCTGCTCCAGGCGGCGCTTCTCCTCGTTGAGCCGCCGCTGCTCGGCCGCCGCCCGGGCCCTGGCCTCCCGGGCGGGCGCCTCCCTGCGGTCGGCCAACTCCGCCTCGGCCGACCGCTGGACGCTCTCCTCGGTGAGGACGTGCGGGTTGTCCATGTGCAGCAGGCCCATCAGCAGCTGGTCCTGCCGCCAGTCCCTGGCCCGGCCGCCGACCTCGCTGTTGTAGGTCCGGAACGGCGAGTCCGGGGTGCGGTAGCCGCGCAACACCTCGGCGATGGCCGCGACGCCCTCGGGCCTCGGCTCGTTGGACAGGTGCCCCAGCTCGGCGACCACCTCGCCGCGGTAGAACTCCTCGTTCGCCTTGACCTGCTCCAACAGGGTGTCGAAGTTGGCGCGGACCACGTCCGGGTGGCCCAGGCTGATCGACGGCGTGATGTTGGTGCGGACCATCTCCTCCTCCCAGTGGCTGCGGTCCATGTGCTGGAGCAGGGCCGTCGCGTCCTGCGGGCTCAGGCCCTGGGAGAGGATCTCGTAGACCTTGTCCTGCCCCTGCTGCAGCTCCGCGGGGTTGGGGTCGCGGGTGCGGTCCGAACTGCTGACCATCGCCCGGGCGAAGTCCTGGAGCTTGTCCACCGGCATCTGCAAGGCGTCGGCGTCGGCCTGGTGGTCGGCCTCCTTGCGCCATCCCTCCAGGATCTCCCGACCCCACTTGACCTTGCCGAGCTGGTTGTGCGCCTGCGACTCCTTGGCCCGGTCGGACCACTCGGTGCCCGCGTTCATCCCGTCCGTCGCCCGGGTGAGGTCCTCGTTGACGTGCAGCGCCTGCGCGGAACGCTCCAGCACCGCCGCGTCGTCACGGGCCCGGTCGGCGGCGTCGCGCAGGGTCCGGCCGACCGCCGGGTCCTGCTGCTCGGCGGCCAGCCGGTCCACCCCGTCGGCCGCGTCCCGCAAGGCGCCGGCCGCGTTGCGGTAGTCCTCGTGGGAGGGCTCCGGGTTGCGCCAGGTGGCCTGGTCCCAGGCGTCCCGGGCCCGCGACAGGTCGGGCAGCTCGGCCGAGCCGTTCCCGCCGAGGGCGTTCGCCACCCGCGCCTGCAGCAGGTCCGCCGCCGCCGGCTCGTGGATCCCCGGATAGGGGGTCGTGGAGACGTTCGGGGACAGGTACGGGCGTCCGGTGAGCTGGCTGGCGTTGGTGGTGTTGGCGCCCTCCTGGATCGCCGGCAGGTCACCGAGCTGGAACAGCTTCTCGAAGTTCCCCTGCGTGGTCCCGGAGCTGCGCAGCAGCAGGACCTCGCCGTCCTTGAGCTCGGACAGCAGCTTGGGCACGTCCGCGGTGTCCAGGTCGGCCCGCTTCAGCCAGTCCGGCTCGAACTTCGGCGCATGGCCGATCTCCCGGCCGCCGACCTCCACCATGACCGCCGGCTTGCCGTACGTCCGTACCCCGTCGACCTCCTGCACACCCGACTCGCGGATCGCCGAGGCCAGGTACTCCGGCCCGCTGGCGCGGAGCCGGTCGTCCATCCGCGCCAGCCCGTAGACCGGCATCATGTCGACCTTGCCGCCGGCCACCGAGTCCGCGATCGCCTGCAGCTTGGGGTCGTCGGGGAACGCCACCTTCTCCGGCGTCGGGATGTGGAACTGGTAGAGGCCGTTGCCGGAGCTGACCCCCGCGTCGATGTGGTGGGCGGTGTACGCCGATCCGCCGTCCTCGCCCGGCGTGCGCTCGTACACGGCGCGCGGGTGCGACCAGGCGTACGGCGTGAGCACCAGTGCCTTGTCCGCGCCGGTGAAGGACAGCAGGGCGTGGGCCGACTCGCTGTTGGCCTCCAGGCCGTCGCTGGCCGCGACGAAGGTCGGGCCGCGGCCGAGATCCGGGCGGACCGGCTCGGCGTACTCCTTCTCGGGGTCGAGCTCCTCCTTGACGTACGCCGGTCCGGTGACGCCGAGTTCGTCCGCGTTGAGCATCCGCTCCAGGCGGGACTGCACGCTCAGCGGCGCGACCATCTGGATGTCGCCCCGGTAGCCCAGCTCGCGCAGCGAGCGGACCAGCGTGACGGCCGCGGCCTGGTGGCCCGATCCCGGGCCGGACTCGACGACGACCGTGACCGACTCGTGCTGCTGGAGCTTCTCGAACACCTCCCGGCGCGCGGCGACCTCCTGCTGCGACGGCGGGTTGCCGCCGCGGCGCTCGGCGATGGCGCCCAGCAAGTCCTCCTGGTGGGCCGGACGTTCGCGGCCGAGGCCCCAGAGCGCGTGCTCCGGGATCTCCTTGCCGAGCGCGTGCACCGCGCCGGTACCGTTCGCGTCCACCCAGCGCGCGAGCTCGTCGACCTTGCCGCTGCGGGCGTCCCGGACGAGGGTGTGCAGCTCCGCGTCCGACTTGTCCGCGCCGAGGCCGAGCTGCTCGCGCAGCCGGTCCGCCCGCTCCTGCGGGGGGTCCAGCAGCTGGCGATCGGCGTTCCAACTGCGCGGCGCGCCGGTCCCGTCCTCGGACGAGCGGTCGTGGGTGGACGAGCTGTCGTGGCTGTCGTGCGATCCGTGGGTGTCGCGGTCCGAACCGTCGGAGTCCCGGGAGCTGCTGCTCTCGGTGTCCGAGCTGCTGTCGTCGGAGTGGTCGGACGGGTCCCGGAAGGGGTCGGCCGGGTCACGGTGCGAGCCCTGGGAGTCCTGGGAGTCCTGGGAGTTCTGCGACTCCCGGGAGCTGACGCTCTCGGTGTCCGAGCTGCTGTCGTCGGAGCGGTCCGACGGGTCCCGGAACGGGTCCGCCGGGTCACGGTGCGAACCCTGGGAGCTGACGCTCTCGACCGGCGAGTGCACGCTGCTGGTCTCGCTGCCCGAGGTGGCGGTGTTGGACGGGACGGGCGGCGGGGGCGGCACCTCCACGTGCGGCGCCCGCTGCACGGGAGGAGCCGGCGGCGCGGGCGGGGCCGGCGGCGGGGGTGCCTGGGTGTGCGGGGTCACCGGGTCCGCGAACGGGTCGGCCGGGTCGCGGTGCGAGCCCTGCGAGCTGTGGGAGCTCTGCGAGCTGACGCTCTCGGTGTCCGAATCGCTGTCGTCGGAGCGGTCGGACGGGTCCCGGAACGGGTCGGCCGGGTCGCGGTGCGAGCCCTGCGAGCTGTGGGAGCTCTGCGAGCTGACGCTCTCGGTGTCCGAGTCACTGTCGTCGGAGCGGTCCGACGGGTCCCGGAACGGGTCCGCCGGGTCACGGTGCGAACCCTGCGAGCTGACGCTCTCGACCGGCGAGTGCAGGCTGCTGGTGTCGCTGCCGGACGAGGAACCGTGACCGGTCGCCGTCCCACCTGCGGCCGGCGGCACGATCGGGGTGGGCGGGACCGGCGGCACCGGCCGGGTCGGCGGTGCCGGATGCTGTGGCTGCCCGGCCGGGTCCTCGTCGCCGAACAGGTCGCGGACGCTGCGCAGCGTGTCGTTCTCGTTGACCGGGTTGGCCCGGATCGGCTCCGGGTCCGGGCCGTAGAGGCGCTCCAGCAGCGGCAGCAGGTCGGGCTCGTTGGCCCGCACCCAGTCGGCGCCGTTGTGCCGGGGCTCGCCGGTGTAGGGGTCGGTGCCGTGGTTGGTGCCCAGGTAGGCGTTGGTGACCTGGGCGAAGTACTCCTGCTCGTCGCGGGAGGCGTAGTTGTCGCCGTTCTGCCCGTCCGGGCGGCGCGGGCCGTCCGACCACTGCACCGGGCTCTCCTCGCCGAAGGTCCGGGCGAGGTGGTCGGTGTCGATCTTGTTCTGGTAGGCCTCGGTGATGAGCTGACGGTCCGCCGGACCGAGGGCCTCCCGGTGGATGGTGTGGGCGAACTCGTGGGTGGTGGTCGAGTAGCCGTCCTCGTAGTGCGGCCGGCCGCCGATCGTGGTGTGCTCCCCGAGCAGGTTCTCCTCGGTCACCGCGGCCCGGCGGGCACCGGTACCGCGCACGTCCTCCCAGGCACGCCCGCCGCCCGCATCGCCCGCGGCCTGGGTGCCCCGCAGCGAACGGTACGGCGCGGAGTCGGTCATCGGGACGTCCTTGGGGACCACGTACATGCCCGCGCCCTTCTTCAGCAGGTTCGCGGTCACCTCCGGGTCCTGCAACATCCGGGCGAGCTGCTCCTCCGCCTCGCGGCGGGCCGGGCCCGGGTCGCTGACCCGCGGGTCGACGTCCACCATCAGGCGGGCCGCCGTACGCGCGAACTCCTGCGGGGGCAACGTGCTGCGCAGGTTGTCCACCACGGGGCCGTTCTGGGCGAGCCAACGCCGGTACTCGGGGCGGAGGTTGCCGATCGTCTCCAGGCGGTCGTGCTCGCTCATCGTCGGCACGTCGCTGACCAGGCGGTCGGCGTTGGGCGGCTGGGTCGCCTGGAACCGCTGCTCCCGGCCGGAGTCGGCGATGGTCTGGCCGACCCGCCCCTCCCCGGAGGTGTTCAGCGCGTCGAGTTCGGCCTGCCGCTCCAGACGACGCTGCTCGAAGATGTCCGGGCGTGGCGCCGTGCCCTGGTTCTGGTTCTGGCTCTGGTTCTGGTTCTGGCTCTGGTCGTGGGCGGGGGGCTGATTGCTGCCGCCCCGGGAGACCGGACCGAGGGAGGAGCCGGCGGACGTCGAGGTGGACGGCTGCCCGGTGCCGGCGGCAGGGCGTACCGGGCCGAGGCCGCCGTGCGCGGGAGCCGGCGTCGGGGTCGGCGTGGGCGTGTGGGTCTGGTTGGCGTGGGTCTGGTTGTTGGTCGGCGTGGCCGGCGGCGGCGGGGCGGGGGCAGGGGCGGGGGTAGGACTCGGCCGGGAGCCATCGTCCATGGACCGGCTGGTACTACCGCTTCCGCTGCCGGAGCCCGACGCCTTGGCCGCGGCGGCCTCCGCCTTGCGGCGCTCCTTCGCGGCCTTGAGCTCGGCGAGTTCCTCCGGGGTGGGCTTCGGCTTGGGCGTCCGCACCGGCTTGGCGGTCGGCTCGCTGCCGAGCCGGTTGGAGATCTCGTTGAGCGTCTGCAACTGCTCGGGCGTGAACCGGTCGGAGGAGTGCCTGGTCACGTCCGCCACCACGTCGGCCAGCTTGCCGATCGCGGGTCCCATGTTCTCGCGGTTGGTCCGCAGGTTGTCGAGCGCCTGGTTGTCCAGCTTCGAGTGGAGCGTCAGGACGTCGAGCGCGTCCCGCACCCGCTTCTCCCGCAGCATCGCCACCGTGACGTTCTCGCCCTGCTTGCGCATCGCGAGTGCGGAGATCTTGTCACCGAGCAGGTCCTCGCTGGCCACGACCTTGATCGGGACCGTCTCGCCGGTGGGCGTGTGCCCGTCGACGACGACCTGCATCTGGTGTTCCTGCGAGCGGACCGGTGCGAGCGTGATGCTCGCGTCCAGACCGCCGAACTTGCCGTTCACCGTGGTCGACTGATCGCGGCGCCCCGGCACCACATGGCCGTCGGTGAGGACGTTGTTGGCCAGGTGCTCCAGCACCTCGTTCGGGTTGCTGATCGGCCGGTCGAAGGACAGCCGCATGTCGAGGTCCTGGACCGGGCGGTGCAGCTGGATCGCGGCCACGCCACCGCCACCGCCGAGCACCACGGAGCCCTCGGGCAGATCGAGCCCGCTCTGGCGCAGGTGGCTCATCACGCTCTGCTCCAGCAACGCGGCCGTCCCCAGCCGGAACTCGGAGTCCACCATCTGCTCGTGCGTCATGTTCTCGGGCTTGCCCGGGTGCTGCGGCGCACCGTCCGCGTCACCGCGAGCATTCACATCATCGTGAATGGTGTTGGTGTCGTGAACGTTGGCGCTGTCGTGAACATTGGCATTCTCGTGAGCGTGTGCGCTCTCGTGAACGTCGGGCACCGAGCGAACGTTCGCGCCGGAGTGAGTATTCACGCCATCGTGAACGTTTCCGTCGCCGTGAACACTCGGCGGCGGCGGTACCTGCCCGTGCGTGCCCCCGGCGGTCGCCGGGTGCTGAGGTGCCGGGTGCTGAGGTGCCGGGTGCTGGGGCGCCGGGTGCTGGGGCGCCGTCGATGTCGGCGGGGTGTGGTTGCCGGCGGGCGCCGGGTGCGGGTTGGCGGGCGCCGGCACCGGGGTGGGGTTCTCCACCCGCTCCGTGAAGTCCCGCAGTCCCTCGTACATGTCGTTCTCGGCCCGGACCGCCTCGACCGGGTTCGCCGGGTCCCGGTGCACCGCGACCGGGTCCGGCCCGTACAGCCGTTCCAGCAGCGGCACGAGGGCCGGCTCGTTCGCCCGCACCCAGGCCGGCCCGTTGTTCCGGTTCTGGCCGGTGTGCGGGTCGGTGCCGTGGTTGGTGCCCAGGTACGCGTTGGTGACCTGCGCGAAGTACTCCAGCTCGTCGCGCGAGGCGTAGTTGTCGACGGGGTTGTTCTGGAGGTCGTGGCGCGGACCGTCGCTCCAGACCGCGTTCGGGTCGTTGTGCTTGTTCTGGTAGCTGGAGGTGATGGTGGCGCGATCGGTCGGCGAGAGACCGTTCATGTGGATGGTGTGGGCGAACTCGTGCGTCGTGGTCGAGTAACCGTCCTGGTAGTGCGAGGCGTTGCCGACGGAGGTGTCCTCGCCGAGCAGGTTCTCCTCGGTCACCGCCGCGCGGCGTCCACCCGAACCACGCACGTCGTCCCAGCCACGGCCGCCGCCGGAGGCGCCGCCCGCCGTGGTGCCGCGCATGTTGTGGAAGGCGCTGACGTCCGTCATCGAGACGTCCTTCGGCACCACCACGATCCCGGCACCGTTCTTCAGCAACGTGGCTGCCACATCCGGGTCCTGGAGCATCCGCTCCGCCTGCGCCTGGGCCTCCGCGCGGGCCGAGGCCGGCCGCCCGGCCCGGGGGTCGACGTCGACCATCAGCTGGGCCGCGGTGCGGGCGAACTCCCTCGGCGGCAGACCGGCCTTCAGCGAGTCCACGAACGCCGGGTCCTTGGCCAGCCACCGCCGCTGCGCGGGGGGCAGTCCACCGATCGTCCGCGCACGCTCGTGCGGGGACATCGTCGGGACGTCGCGGACCAGCGCGTCGGAGTTGGGCGGACGGACCGTCGAGAACCGCTGGTCACGGCCCAGGTCCTGGGCCGTACGGTCGATCCGGTTGCTGCCGCTCTGGCGCAGCGCGTCGAGTTCGGCCTGCCGCTGGTCACGCTGGGTCTGGTGGATCTGGTCGGCGGCCTGGGAGCTGAGCGGACGGTTGAGGCCGCCGCCGGTCCCGTGGGCACCGCTGGTGGACGGGGTCGCGGTCGCCGGTCGCACCGGTCCGAGCCCGGCCTGTCCGGTGGCGGGGGTGGTCCGGGCCGGCGCGGACGGCGGCGGCGCGGTGGTCGAGCTGTGCGGGGCGGAGTGAGCCCCGCCGGACTGCGTCGGCACATGGACACCGCCCGCGCCCGGCACGCCCTGCGGCGTGGGGGTGACGGTGGAGGCGTCCGCCGGGGGTGGCGGCGGCACGGTCGCGGGGTCGTTGGCACGCGAGGTGTGGTCACCGCCCGTGGCGGGCCGCACGGTCGGCACGGACATCCCGCCGAGACCGGCGGTGTCGAGCCTGCTCGTACCGGCGGGGTCAGGGTCGTGCGGCGTGGATCCGCCGTGGTCACCGGCGGCCGACGGATGCGGCACCGAGGCGCCGGACGACCCGGCACCGGCGGAGCCCGGGACGGTCGCATGACCGACGGACGGGGCGGCCGAGGCGGCCGGGTCGTGCGGCTGCGTGGCCGGCGTCTCGTGCGGGGTCGAACTCGGCACGTGCTCCGAGGTGCTGTGCACCTGGGCGGGCGGCGCCTCGTGCGGCGCCACGGTCGGCACCTGCTCCGGGCCGGCGTGCACCTGCGCGGGCGGCGCCTCACGCGGGGCCGAACTCGGCACGTGCTCCGGAGTGGTGTGCACCGGCGGCTGCGTGGCCGGCGTCTCGTGCGAGGTGGAACTCGGCACGTGCTCCGAGGTGCTGTACACATGCGCGGGCGGCGCCTCGTGCGGCGCGGCGGTCGGTACGCGCTCCGCACCCCCGTGCACCGGCTGCTCCGTGACCGGGCCCCGGGTGTCGGCCGTCGGCCGGGCGCCGCCCTCGGTGGGATGGGGTGCACTGTCCGGGGTCGCCCGGACGGTGGTGTCCGGCGTGGTGCGCGGTTCCGCAGTCGTGTGCGGCGCCGGCTGCGACTCCGGAGCCGTGTGCGCAACCGGCTGCGACTCGGGAGCCGTGTGGGCAACCGGCTGTGACTCCGGGGCCGCGTGCGACTCCGGAGCCGCGTGCGGGGCCGGGGCCGTGTGCGCGGCCGGGGCGGGAGTCGGCGCGTCCGTCTCCCGGACGTGCTGCGCGGCGGCCGGGGCCGGTTCGGCGGTCCGCGGCGCGCTGTGCTCGGTCGGCGCCGTGTTGTGGGGCGCGCTGTCCGTGGCGGTCGGGGTGGGGGTGGCGTGGCTCGTGGCCGGCGGGGCCTGGTGCGGGACGGCCGCGCCGGTGTCGGCGGGCGGTGCGGAGTGCTCCGCCGAGCCGCGGGGCTGCGGGGCTCCGCCGGTGCTGTCGCCGGTGCTGTGGCTGCCGGAGGCGGCGGGCCGGTCCGAGCCGAACGGCACCAGACCGCCGGTGCCGCCGCTCTTGGGGGTGCCGCCCCCGCCACCGGTCGTGGTGCTGCCGCCACCCTCGCTCACGTGGCTCGCGGCACCGCTCGCACCGCCGGTGGACGCCGGAGCGCTCGTACCGGTGGAGCCGCCGTCCGAAGCACCGTGCGTGGACGGGGCGGCGCCCGGCCCGTGGTACGCGGACGCCGAGGTCTCGGGCTTGGAGAAGGTCGGGGTGCCCTCGCCGTGGCCGCCGATGCCGGAGCCGATCGGTGCGCCGCCGATCGGCGCACCACCCTCCGGGGCACCTCCCTTGGGCGGCGGGCCACTGTGCGGGGTGGGGATGTTGCCGGGGCCGTTGAACCGGCCCTTGATGTTGGAGGCGCCGGCCTTGAGGCCGACGGCGGCGCCGCCGCTGAGACCGGAGCCGAGCAGGCTGCCGCCCTCGACGTGGCCGGTGGTGATCAGCTGGGTGGAGACGTCCGCGCCGACGCCGACGGCCGCGCCGTGCACCATCTTGCCGGGGACGGTCTGCATCGCGCCGGCCAGGCCCATCTTGGAGCCGGCCCCACTGAGCCCCTTGCCGATGAGGTGGCCGCTGGCGCCGGCGACGGCGCCGCCGAGGGCGTTCTGCCCGAGCTCCTTCATGTCGATGCTCTTGCGGTGACCCTCCATCACCTCGATGCCCTGGGCCATCAGGTTGATCGCCGCCATCTGGGCGGCCTGCTTGGCCGCGAACTCCAGGGCTTCCTTCAGCAGCGTCTTGAGGATCTGCTGGACGACGGTGCGGCTGATGCCGACGGCGATCGGGATCTGGGCCAGCGAGACGCCGGCGGTGAACGGGGCCTCCGCCTCGGCGGTGGCGACCTCGAAGGCCAGGATGCCGAGCTGGGCGACGATCTGGATCTTCGCGGTCTCGGCGGAGTTCGCCATCGCCTCCAGCATGTCGCCCATGCCGTTGCACGCCTGGACCAGCCCGGGGAAGTACCCGGGCTCCGCCTCGGTGCCCTTGCCGACGGTGAACTGGTCCCAGTGCTTGGCCAGCGCCTTGGCGGCCTCGCCCTCCTGGCCCTCCAACGCGCGCTTCAGCGCGGCGTCGGCGGACTTGCCGGCGTCCCCGAGGGTTTCGGCGCCCTGTCGCCAGCGCTCCGCCATGTCGCGCAGCATGTCTTCGTCGGCCTCGGGCCAGCGGGTGCCGGCCAGGAGGAGAAGCACCCACTGCAGGGGCTCGGGCAGCTCGACTGCCATGTGATCAGGCCCTTCCGGTGGTGTGCGTGCTCGGGCGGCCCTGGGCGATACTGCCGAGAGCGCCGGTGGGGATGGTCGGGTTGACCGGGGCGGAGTACGTGCCGACCTGCGGCGCGGTCGGGGGCTCGCTGCCGCCGCCGTCGCTCTGGAAGACCGCGGTGGTGGCGTCCTCGGCGTACTGGTAGTTCTCGGCCATCGCCTTCAGGCCGTCGGCGATGTAGCGGACGGAGTCGGGCATGCCCTTGAGGCCCTTGAGGGTGTCGGTGCTGTACTTCAGGTAGCCCTTCTCCCCCTCGGCGAACTTCTTGCCGGACTCGTCGTTGCCCCAGGGCGCCGTGGACTGGGTGTGGTCCAGGAACGCGGTCAGGCCGGTGACCAGCTGGGAGAGTTGATCGGCGGCGGCGAGCACGGGGCTGACCGCGGCCTGGTACTGGGCGGGGTCGACCTTGAAGCCGGTGCCCGCCGATCCGCCGGAGCCGCCAGAGCCCTGCGGCGCCTGTTCGGCGGCCGGTGCGCGGCGCTTCGCGGCTTCCGCGCCGTCCGGGTCGGTGGCCGCGGCGCCGCGGGTCGCGGCGAGACCGGGCGCGAGATCACTGCGCCGGGTGGCCTCCGTCGGGCGCAGCGAGTCCTGCTCGGCCAGCCGGGTGGCCTCCGTCGGGGCCAGCGAATCCCGCGCGGCCAGCCGGGTGGCCTCCGTCGGGGCCAGCGAATCCCGCGCGGCCAGCCGCGTGGACTCCGCGTGCTGGAACGGCTCCGGGGCCGTGGCCTGCACCCCCTCCATCCGGCGCAGCGGCTCGGCCTGCACCGCGTCCATCCGCCGCAGCGGCTCCGCCTGCTGGAACGGCTCCGGGGCCGTGGCCTGCACCCCCTCCATCCGCCGCAACGGCTCCGCCTGCACCGCGTCCATCCGCCGCAGCGGCTCCGCCTGCTGGAACGGCTCCGGCGCCGTGGCCTGCACCCCCTCCATCCGCCGCAACGGCTCCGCCTCCGTCATCCGCGCCCGCTCCATCGGCTGCAACGGCTCCGCCTGCTGGAACGGCTCCCGGGCGGCGATCTGGTCCGTCTCGACCAGCCGCGCTTGGCTCACGGTTTCGCGCATCCGCGCGGTCACCGGCTCCGTGTCTGCCTGCTCATCCATGGCGCTTCCAGTTCAAGGTGGTCCGGGTCCTGGTGAGGTGGCCGGGACGGGGGTGGCGGAGGGAGGTCGGGGCGGGGCGCGGGCTCATCGGGAGCCCGCCGCGTTCGGCGAGGCCGGCGGGGTCGCGGCCGCGCCGCCGCCTTCGGGCGAGCCGCCGGTGGCGAGTCGGGCGAGCGCGGCCCGCAGGAACGGGCTGGGCACCTGGTAGCCGCCCTCCTCCCGCAGCGGGGCCGGCCTGGCGGGCTCGCCCGCCGGACGGGCGCCGCCGGCCGGTGCCGTGTCCTCGTCGGGGCGGCCTCGGCGGGCCGCGGCCGAGCGGGCCCGGTCGAGGTACGCGTCGTCATCGGCGGAGCCGGTGGACGCCGCCCGGTCACCGCCGCCGGAGCCGCCGCCGGTGCCACGGTCGTTCCCGTCGCCCGACCGGTCGCCCGATCGCTCGGCGGTGGGCCGCTCCGCCGTGCCGTCGCTGCCGGCCGCGGCCGGGTCGCCGCCCTCGGCCGGGCCCGCGGCGTCGGGGCCGAGCAGGGCGGTGGCGAGCTGGTTGAGCAGGGCGTTCTCGCCGCCCGGCTGCACGGCGGTGGCGTCCTCGGCGGCCTGCGGCGCGTCCGGGTCGTCGCTGCGGGCCGCGTCGAGCCACTGCCGGCGCATCCGCCGCCAGCGGCGGTCGTTGTGCTCGAACCGGCCGGCCTGGCCGTCGACGCCGGAGTCGGCGAGCACCGTCTCCTCCTCGTCCTCCGGCCCGTTCTCGCCGAAGCGGCTCGGCCGGACGAACCGGTTCCCGCCCCGCTTCTCACCGCGACCGCCGCCCGCGCCGGGCATGCCGCCGGGTCCGTGGCCGCCGGCCATCCCGCCGGGGCCGGAACCCCGGGCGGCGCCGCTGCCGACGGCCGTTCCTCCGGTACCGGATCCGCCGCGCCCGGACGCGCCGCCGACCCCGGAGCCCGAGCCGGAGCGCATCGCGCTGTCGCCGGTGCCGGAGGCCATGCTGAGGCCCGACTTCCCGGGGGCGATCCGGCCGCCCGCGGCGGAGACCGAGCCGCCGCGGCCGCCCGCCGCACCACCGGCCGTACCGCGGCCGCCGCTGCCCCCGCCACCGAGTGCCCCACCGACGCCGCCACCGCCGAAGCCGCGCGCCGCGCCCGGGCCGCCGGCCCCGCCGACCCCACCGACCCCGCGCGAACCGGTGCCCCCGACCGCGCCGATGCGCGCCGGGGTCGCTCCGCCGGGCGTGTACCGGGCGGTGCCCGACCGCGCACCGCCCGCGGCGCCGCCGGCGCCGCCCAGGGTGGAGAGCCCGCCGAACGGCGAGCCGCCACCGAACGGGGAGCCGCCGAGCCCGCCGCCGGGCATGCCCGGACCGGGGCCACCCGCGCCCGAACCGGACCACGGGGTCAGCCCGGACGGGCTGTAGGTGCTGCCACCGGCGCCACCGAGCGAGCCGGAGCCACCGGTCAGGCCGGACAGTCCGAGGCCAGGAGCGCTGCCGGCCTTGAACACCGGCATGCCCGCCCCACCGCCACCGCCGCCGGTGCCGCCCGTGCCGAAGCCCGCGCCGGGCACCGTCCGGCCGACCGGGGAGGGCGCCTGGAACGGCTGGAGGGACGCCAGTTGCGGCTTGTAGGCGCTCCCCGAGCCACCGCCGTCCGGTCCGCCGGGCAGGCCGCCGCCGGCCCCGCCACCGGGCATGCCGGCGCCACCGCCGAGGGCCCCGGGGGCGTCCGGGATGGCGGCGCTGAAACCGTCCTGCATGGTGGTCGGCGTCAGCGAGTCCAGCCCGGTCGCGGACGGGTGCTGAAGGCTGCTCGGGTCGAGGACGCCGTTGGGCCGGGTGGCACTGGTGGTCGAGTCCCCGCCGCCGCCGGAGCCGCCCAGGTGGGCGACCTGCCCGGCGCCGGTCATCCGCTCGACGTGGTCGGCGCTCTGTCGGAGCATCGTGTCGACGCTGGAACCCACCTGGCCGACATAGGTGTTGTAGGTGTCCGCGGCCGTCTTGATGCCTTCGGACTGGGCGATGTCGTCGTGCTTGCCGGCCGGGTTCTGGTCCATGTAGTCCTTGGCGTACTGCAGCTCCCGGACCATCTCGGTCTTGGTCTGGGTGACCGCCTCCTGCGCGCCGCGCAGCGACTGCGCCATGGCGGCCGCGGCGTCCAGGGTGGTGGCGGTGTGCGCCTGGTCACTGCCCGCGTACTTGCGCAGGTAGCCCTCGAAGCTGTCGGCCGCGGGGCCGGACATGTTGGCCATCGCCCGGCTGGCGCTCGCCACGATGGTGCGCACGGCCGGTTCGGCGGCCTTGTTCCACTCCTCCCACGCCGCGGCGAGCTTGCCCAGCAACTCCTCGTCGGCGTCGGGGAAGAGGATGCCGGATCCGTGTTCGTTGCTCTGGACGACCTTGAGCACCTCGGCGAGGTCGGACGGGAGCTCGATCATGACTGGTCGCTCTTTTCGGCTGGCTGGCCGGCTGGCCTGGGACGGGCGGTGTGACGGATGACGGAATGCGGTGCACCGGAGGACAACTGACAGGACGTCGTTCGGGGGTGGCGCCGTTCCACCGCCGGGACGGTGACAGCGCCTCGCTCCTGCGGCGGCGGTGCGGCGCCGGTGGCCCCTGGTGGTGCCGGGCGCGGCGGCAGGGTGCGGCCCGGGCGGGGACGGACGGTGCCGCCCGGGCCGCCCCGGCTAGATGAGCATGTTGCGCCCGCCGCCGGCGGGAGCGTGCGGCTCCTCGTCGGAGACGGCTTCGCGCTCGTTGTAGTCGAGCTCGGGCGCGTCCGGGTTGTGGTAGGCCGGGCCGTCCTGGGTCGGGGTCGAGGTCAGGGTGATCGGGTCCTTCTGCGGGACCCGCGGCGTGACCTGGGTGACGTGCGCGGCCGCGACCGGATCGCCTTCGGCGCGGGCCCCGTTGAGTCGGCCCAGCTCGGCGGCGTGCGCGTCGTCGGTCTGCCGGTACCGCTGGCAGATCAGCTCCAGGTTGGACGCCAGCTGGGCCGAGTTCGCGAGGTACTTCTTCACCCCTTCGAACACCTGCTGCTGGTGCTCGGGCACCCCGCCGACGGACGAGCCGCCGCCGGTCAGCGACTTGCCGACGGCGTCCGTGCCGTAGACGGTCGGCTTGATCTGCTTGAGCACGGCCTCAAGCCGGGCCGTCGGCCCCTCCAGGTCGTCCAGCATGGTCCGGATCGCCTTGGCCGCGGCCTCGACCTCGTCGAGATCGATGTAGAACGACGTACCGCTCACGTGCTGCCAACCCTTCTTCCCCCCAGGCTCACGCCCGGTCCCATCCGACCTGGGTCCCCACTCTGGCCCAAGCCTGTTGACGATCGAAAAACGCCGTTCCGGCGGGCGGTACGGCCGCCCCGGTCAGAGCGTGGTCGCGCCGCCGGGGCCCACCACGTGCAGCCCGGTGTCGCCGAACGCGATGGCGAGCGGGACCCGGTCCAGCCCGGCCTCGTTGAGCAATGTGCCGCTGGCGACGTGCCACAGTCGCAGGGTCGCACGCTGGTCGCCCGCCGCCAACAGGGCCTCGCCGTCGAGGTTCTGGAAGACCATGCTCCGCACCGCGGCGTCGCCGCCGGCGAGTTCGGCGACCCGGCTGCCGTCCTGGGCGTCCCACAGCAGGACGCCGCCGTCGGCGCTGCCGCCGACGACCACCTGGCGGTCACCGAGCAGTCCGAGCGCGAGCGCCTCGACCGGCCCGCCGAGGCCGGTCAGTTCGGCTCCCGGCCGGCCGTCGAGGGCGTCCCAGAGCCGCACCACGCCGTCCGCGCCGCCGGTGGCGACCGCGCGCCGGCCCGCGACCGGCCCGACGGCCAGCGCCGTGACACCGCGCGGATCGGCGGCCAGGCGCAGCAGCGGGCTGCCGGTGAGGGCGTCACGGACCCGGACGGTGCCGTCCGCGCCGGCCGAGACGAGCAGGGCGTCGCCGTCCTCGACCGGGTCGGCGAAGGCCAGGCCGGTGACCGCTCCGGTGTGCGGGGTCGGGACGGACAGCGTCACGCCGTCCCGGGGATCCAGGCAGCGGACGGCGCCGGTGGCGGTGCCGCACACCACCAGCGGCCGGTCGTCGGTACGGCACAGTGCCACCGACGTGACCGGGCCGCCGTCCGGGGCGGTGACCCGCAGTTCGGTGCGCAGGGTGGCGTCCCACAGGCGCAGGGTGCCGTCGCCGTAGCCGGCCGCGAGCACCGGGCGGCCGTGCAGCTCGCCGGCGGCCAGCGCGTTGACCGGGAAGCCGCTCTCGGCCGGGACACACTCGCCGAGGCCGGCGCCGGTGGCCGGGTCCCAGAAGGTCAGGCTGCCGCTCTCGTCGCCGGACACCAGGACGGTGCGGCCGGCCGCCTCGACGGCCGCCAGGCCGGTGAGCCAGCGGCGTTCGGCGGGCCAGCCGTTGAGGGCCTTGCCGGTGAAGACGTCCCAGGTGCGCAGGGTGCCGTCGAGGGCGCAGGAGGCGAGCAGCGGGTCGTCGCCCTGGGTGAGGAAGGCCAGCCCGGTGACCGTGCCGGAGTGGCCTGTCAGCTCCGCGACGGGCTGTCCGGTGGCGAGGTCCCAGAGCCGGATCGAGCCGTCGAGCCCGGCGGAGGCGAGCAGTGCCTGGTTGCCGAGGGTGAGCACGGCGAGGACGGTGACCCGGTCGGTGTGGCCGACCAGCAGGTGGAGCTGCTCGCCGGTGGCGGCGTCCCAGACCCGGACCAGGCCGTCCTCGCCGGCGGCGGCGACCAGGTCGAGGTCGGCGCAGCGGGCGTGGCACAGCGCGGCGGCGCCGTGGCCGGCGACCGGGAGCAGGCCGAGTGCGCGGCCGTCCTCGGCGTGCCAGGCCTGGACCTCGCCCTCGCGGCCGGCCGAGAAGACCAGCGGCACGCCCTGGACGAGTCCGGCGGCCACGGTCTGCGCGCCCTCGCCGCCGGCGGTGCCGTGCAGCAGCGCGCCGGTGGCGGCGTCCCAGACCTGGACGGCGCCGTCCTCACCGCCGACCGCGAACAGCTCCCGGCCGGCCGCGGTGCCGAGGGCGACGGCTGCGGGCAGCACGCCGGCCTCGGTGTCGGAGCCGCCGAGCGGGACGGCTCCTTCGAGCGCGACCAGTCCGAAGCCGAGGCCGGGTTCGGCGAGCGCGTAGGCGGGGCGGCCGGCGACCGTGCCGATGGCGGCGGCGGGGCGGGCGGTGGGCTCGGCGGGGGTGGGGTCGGGCTGGTCGAGCGCGATCAGCGCGCTGGGCAGCCGGCCGGCGGCCGCCGGGTCGAGGATCTGCGCGGCCAGCGTCTGCAGGGCGTTGCCCACCCCGGGCAGGGGCGCGGCGGTCGCGTCGTCCCAGACCGAGTCACCGGCCGGCAGCACGCCGATCGCGGCGAGCCGGCGGCCGCCCGCGGCGGGGGTGTCGAGGGCCGGGTCGTCGGGGGCGAGCCCGGGCCGGGCCTTGCGCAGCGCCGACAGGACGCGCTTGAGCATCGCCGGGTCGATCCGCCCGGTCCGCACCACCACGGCGTCCGGCGTCCGGCGGCCGACCCGGATCGCACCGTCGGGGCCGACGGCCAGCTCGACGTACCCCGCCGGGAGCCCCTCGTCCCCGGTGGTGAACAGCAGACCGTGCTCCGCCGGTGCGTCAGACACCGTTTCCGCGACCGGAGTTCCGGGTTCCACCGACATCTCGCTCTCCTCTCGACGGTCTCCCGTCGGTACGTTCAGCCGCGCAACGCCCCCCGCGCGCGACAATCCTGATTCTGCGTCAGCACAGTTCCTCAGGCACCAGGGTGGCGTAGACCGCGTCGTGCAGCCTTTGGGTCCGGGAGCTGCGGAACAGCTCCGGCCGGAAGCCGGCCCGGCGGAATCCGATGTATGCACCAACCACCTGAACCGGCATATTATCCGCAGCAGCGTACGCGTCAATTCGGCGCAGTCCCAGCTGGTCGAAGCCGAAGCGGCAGATCAGGCGCAGGGCGGCGCTCGCCACCTTGAGACTGCGCGCCCCCGGCAACAGCCAGACCGCGGCCTCGGCGGCCCCCTCGGCGGGCCGCAGGTCCACCAGCTCGGCCCAGCCGACCGAGGGTCCGTCACCGAGGGCCACCGAGAAGTAGGCGGCCCGGCCTTCGGCCCAGAGCAGTGGCGGGACTTCGGCGAGCCAGCGTTCGGCCGCCGCCAGGTCCCGGTGCGGGACCACCCCCTGCATGAACTCCCGGACCAGCGGGTCGCGGGTGCCGGCCAGGACGGTCGCGGCGTCGCCGGCCTCGGGACGGCGGATCACCACCTGACCGTCCACCAGGGTCGGTACGGGTAGCGAGTTCAGTGGGCGCACGGCAGGCCCCCCTTTCGACACACCGGGCGGCCATCAGATCACCTCTACGCGCGAAGATCAACCCGCCTTCCGGCGGGGGCGGCGCAGCTCGCAGGGGGTGGCGGCGCAGGTCGCAGGCCAGGTCGAGCACGAAGCGCCCGGGGCCCGGGAGCGCACCGGGCGGGCGCCCGCACACCCGCCCGCCCAGGCGTCCGGTCGGGGCCGGCGGCCGACTGTTACTCAGCGGTAACGATCGGCCGCCCCGGGGACACCGGGGCGAAACCGCGAACTCCGCCCCCGTTTGCCCGGCGGCCGGTTCGGCCCCGGCCGGCCCGGCACCGTAAGAGATCCGAAAGACGCGCGCCGGGACGCCCCGGATGCTGGCTCGGCACCGCCGGTGACCGGCGTTGCACCGTCCCAGAGCCGTAAGACTCGCGACCGCCGCCCGGCCCTCGGCGGGCGCGCACCGACCGACCGCCCGGCGGAGCACGGCGTCCGCTGACGGTACGTCTGCGGCCCCGGCATGACGGCCCGCAACAGCGCCGTGAAATGCACATGTTGAACGCCGGCAGCGCATTGCGGGCGCTCTCGCGCCGAACCTACCTTCGCTCCCGGGGCCCGCACCCAGCCCGGCCCCACCCGCCGACGAAAGGGACTGCTCCATGAGCCGGAACGACCTGGGTCACGTCGGACGACGGGAGTTCCTCGCCGGAGCCGCCGCCGTGGCGGTCGCGGGCGTCGCCCCCGCGGCCGGCGCCCTCGCCGCGGCCACCCCGGCGGTCGCCATCCCCGCAGCGGCGGGCGCCCGCCCCAACATCCTGGTCATCCTCACCGACGACCAGCCCAAGCAGACCGAGTGGGCCACCCCGAACACCGTCGGCTGGCTCGCCGGCCACGGCGTACGGTTCACCGCCGGCCACGTCACCACCCCGCTCTGCGCCCCCTCCCGCTCCTCGATCTTCTCCGGGCGCCAGGCGCACCACCACGGCGTCCTCGACAACTCCTCGCCGTACAACCTCGACCAGCACACCACGGTGCAGCGCTACCTCCAGCAGGCCGGCTACCGCACCGGCCTGTTCGGCAAGTACCTGAACGCCTGGCACACCGCCGACAACCCGCCGCACTTCGAGGAGTGGCTGTTGGAGAGCCCCGTCATTTACAACGACGGCACCTGGAACGACAACGGCACCGTGCGCACCATCCCCGGCTACAGCACCACGGTCATCAAGAACCGCACCCTGGCCTTCCTCGACAAGGCGGCCACCGACCCCAGGCCCTGGTTCGCCTTCGTCGCGCCCAAGGCCTCCCACGAGCCGAACACACCCGAGCCGAAGTACGCGGACACGCCCGTCCCCGCCTGGAGCGGCCGACCCGGCGTCACGGAGCCGGACCGCAGCGACAAGCCGGACTTCATCCAGGCCGCCACCGCCACCCTGGCCGACGGGCAGGCGCTGCGCCGGCGGCAGCTGCGCACGCTGCTCTCGGTGGACGACGCCGTCCAGGAGATCCACGACAAGCTCGCGGCCCTCGGCCAGCTGGACAACACCCTGGTCTTCTACCTCGGCGACAACGGCTACACCTGGGCCGACCACGGCTGGTTGAAGAAGTCGGTGCCCTACCGCCCGGCCTTCGAGGTGCCGTTCTACGTCTCCTGGCCCGCCGGGGGCCTCGGCTCGGGCACCGTCGACGACCGGATCGTGGCCACCATCGACATCGCCCCGACCATCCTCGACGCGGTGGGCATCACGCCCGACACCCCGCAGGACGGCCACTCGCTGCTCACCGGGCACCGGCGCGACCACCTGCTGGTCGAATGGTGGAAGCACGGCACGGGCGCCGGCGGCCCGCACACCTGGTCCTCGTACGTGAGCGGCACCGAGCAGTACACCGAGTACTACCAGCTCCACACCGACGCGGCGGGCCGGCCCACCGGCACCGGGTCGGTGCTGTTCCGCGAGTACTACGACCTGGTCGGCGACCCGCACCAGCTGACCAACAAGCTCTACGGGGCCACGCCCCAGGACGAGCAGCGGCTCGGCATCCCGGCCCTCGCGGCCGCGCTGGCCGCCGAGCGCTCGGCCTGATCGGGCCACCCCACCCCACCGGCCGCCCGGAGGCCCCACGGGCGGCCGGGCCCGCCCTTCTCCCACGAAGACCACCGGACCACTCCTTGGATGCACCGATGCGCGCCTGCTGCACCCCCGAACAGTCCGCGGCCGAGCCCAGCGCCGCACCGACCCCGATCCTGCTCACCCTCGCGCCCCCGACACCGCCGCCGATGCCCCCGCCGCCGCCCTCCCCGGCCGCGCTCCGGGCCGCCCGAGGGCTGCTCGCCCTGCCCGGCGGGCGCTTCCTGATGGGCACCGACGACCCGGTCGCTCTCCCCGCCGACGGCGAGGGCCCGGTCCGCGAGATCGAGCTCGGGGCCTTCCGGATCTCCCCGACGACCGTCACCAACGCCGAGTTCGCGTCCTTCGTCAAGGACACCGGGTACGTCACGGACGCCGAGCGCTTCGGCTCCTCCTTCGTCTTCGGCGGCTTCCTGCCCGCCGGGCTGCGGGCCGCCTCCCGCACCGTCGTCGGGGTCCCCTGGTGGCACATGGTCGAAGGCGCCGCCTGGCGGAGCCCGGAAGGCCCCGGATCCGACTTCGCCGCCCGCCAGGCCCACCCGGTGGTGCACGTCTCCTGGAACGACGCCCGGGCCTACTGCGCGTGGTCCGGCACCCGGCTGCCCACCGAGGCCGAGTGGGAGTACGCCGCCCGCGGCGGCCAGGAGCAGCGCCGCTACCCGTGGGGCGACGACCTGGCGCCGGGCGGGAAGGAGCTGCTGAACATCTGGCAGGGCGTCTTCCCCACCTCCCACACCGGCCGGCACCGCGGCACCGCCCCCGCCCGCGCCTACCGTCCGAACGGCTTCGGCCTCCACAACACGGTCGGCAACGTCTGGGAGTGGTGCGCCGACCGGTTCAGCGTCGACTTCCACCGCACCGGGCCGCGGGTCGACCCGGTCGGCCCGCCCACCGGCACCGCCCGGGTGATGCGCGGCGGCTCGCACCTGTGCCACGACTCCTACTGCAACCGCTACCGGGTGGCGGCCCGCAGCTCCAACACCCCCGAGAGCTCCACCGGCAACATCGGCTTCCGGGTGGCGGCCGGCGGCCCGCACCGACCCCGCTGATGACTGCCGTCGCAGGTCGGCCGCATCGCTCCTAGCATGGAGAAGGAGGGTTGATCCACCGACCGGAGAGGTGCGTGTCCGGTGAGCGAGCAGAGCATGATCGAGACGATCCGATCGGTCTACGCGGCGTTCGGGAGCGCAGACGTGCCGGGGATCCTGGCCGAGCTGACCGACGACGTCGACTGGGCCTCGGAGACCACCTCCACCGTCGCCCCGTGGTACGGGGTGCGGCACGGGAAGACTGAGGTCGCCGAGTTCTTCGAGCAGTTCGGGTCGACCATGGAGGTCGAGGAGTTCACTCCGCTGTCCTTCGCCGCGAACGAGAGCGACGTACTGACCGTGGTGCGGCTGCGGGCCACCCACCGGGCCAGCGGGCGGACGGTGGCGATGGACCTGCACCACCGGTTCGGCTTCCGCGACGGGAAGATCGCCTACTACCGGGGCACCGAGGACACCGCCCAGACCGCGGCGGCGCTGCTCCCCTGACACTGCGCCGGCGCCTCGGCAACCGGCTGACGCAGGTGAACAGATCTGCTGGTCAGCGTGTCGCTCAGCGTCCGCGGAGACGCTCTTGGGAACCATGACCCTGGAATCGTCCAGGCCACCCAGGAGCCCCCCATGCCCGCTCGGGCCACCTTCCCCCTCGTCAGGAACCTCGCCCACGGCGTGCTGGTGCTCGCCTGCGCCGTGCCGCTCGCGGCCTGCGGCAGCGAAGCCGCCTCTCCCCCGCCCTCCGCAGCAGGATCGACCTCCGGATCGGCATCCCCGTCGGCATCCCCGTCGGCATCCCCGTCGGCGTCCGGATCGGCGTCCGGCTCCCCGATCGCCTGCGCGCAGAGCGGCCAGCTGCTGGGCGCCGGATCCACGGCGCAGGCCAATGCCATCGACGTGTGGAAGGCCGCCTACAGTTCGGCCTGCCCCGGCACCACCATCAACTACGGTGCGAGCGGCTCGGGCGCCGGCGTCCAGCAGTTCAACCAGGGCAAGGTCGCCTTCGCGGGCAGCGACTCCGCGCTGAAGCCGGCCGAGGTCGACGCCTCCAAGGCCGTCTGCACCGGCGGGCAGGGCATCGACCTGCCGATGGTCGGTGGCCTGATCTCGATCGTCTACAACATCGACGGGGTCGACAACCTCGTCCTGGACGGGCCGACCATCGCGAAGATCTTCAACTCGCAGATCACCCAGTGGAACGACCCCGCGATCACCGCGCTCAACCCGGGTGTGAACCTGCCGGCCGCGGAGATCCAGAGCATCCACCGGGGTGACGACTCGGGCACCACGGACAACCTGACCCAGTACCTCGCCAAGACCTCCGCCGGCGCGTGGCCCTACCCGCCGGGCAAGGCCTGGACGGGCCAGGGCGGCCAGTCCGCCAGCGGCAGCGCCGGGGTCGCGGCGCAGGTCAAGCAGGTCAAGAACGCGATCAGCTACGTCGAGCTCTCCTTCGCCCAGACCAACAAGCTGAAGAGCGCCGCGATCGACACCGGCGCCTCCACGCCGGTCCAGGCCACCCCCGCCGCCGCGGCCACCACGCTCGCCGCCTCCCAGGTCACCGGCACCGGCAGCGACCTCGCCCTGAGCCTCGACTACGGCACCCAGCAGGACGGCGCCTACCCCCTGGTGCTGGTGACGTACGAGATCGTCTGCAACCAGGGCAACAAGTCCGGCTCGCTGGACCTGCTGAAGTCCTTCCTCACCTACACCGCCAGCAACGACGGCCAGCAGGCCATCGGCAGCCAGGGCTACGTCCCGCTGCCCGCCGCGCTGACCTCCAAGGTCCAGGCCGTGATCCCCACCCTGAGCTGACCGACCACCCCGCCCGCCCGCCCGCCGCCCCCGGACGGGCGGGCAGCCCCGTCAGGCCCCGTCAGGCCCCGGCCCGTTCCGGGTGGGTGAGGTTGGCACCGCCGGCCGGGTCGAAGACGTGGATCCGACCGGTGTCGATCCACAGCTCCAGGGGCTCGCCCTCGGCGGCGCGGGTCGCGGGGCTGAGGCGGGCGACGACCTGGTGCCCCTGCATCCCGGTGTCGGCGCGGCCGGAGTCGGCGGCGAGTTCGGCGAGTTCGGCCGAGCCCGCGGGCCCGCCCTCCTCGGTGAAGTGGACGAAGACGTCGGAGCCGACCGATTCCCGGACCTCGACGGTGGCCGTACAGGTGATGCCGGTGGGCTGGTCGTCGATCAGGGCGGCGTCCTCGAAGTCCTCGGGCCGGATGCCGACGATGAGTTCGCGCGGTGCGTCCTGCTGCTCCAGCAGGCGGCGCAGGCGGTCGTCGACCGGCAGGTCCCCGAGCGAGGTGCGCAGGAGGTTGTGCTCCAGGGTGGCACCGAGGAAGTTCATCCCGGGGGAGCCGATGAAGCCGGCGACGAAGAGGTTGACCGGTGCGTCGTAGAGGTACTGCGGGGTGCCGACCTGCTGGACCAGGCCGCCCCGCATCACCACCACGCGGTCGCCGAGGGTCATGGCCTCGACCTGGTCGTGGGTGACGTAGACCGTGGTGGTGCCCAGGCGCCGCTGCAGCGCGGCGATCTGGGTGCGCATCTGGACCCGGAGCTTGGCGTCCAGGTTGGAGAGCGGCTCGTCCATCAGGAAGGCCTTCGGGTCGCGCACGATGGCGCGGCCCATCGCGACCCGCTGGCGCTGCCCGCCGGAGAGGTTGGCGGGCTTGCGGTCGAGGTGCTGGGTGAGGTCGAGGATCCGGGCGGCCTCCTCCACCTTGGTGTTGATGACGGCCTTGTCGGTCTTGGCGAGCCGGAGCGCGAAGCCCATGTTGTCGCGGACGTTCATGTGCGGGTAGAGGGCGTAGCTCTGGAACACCATGGCGATGTCGCGGTCCTTGGGCGCGCGGTCGTTCACGACCTGGCCGTCGATCCGCAGCGTGCCCTCGGTGATGTCCTCCAGCCCCGCGATCATGTTGAGGGTGGTGGACTTGCCGCAGCCGGAGGGGCCGACCAGGATGACGAACTCGCCGTCGGCGATGCTGAGGTTGAAGTCGCTGACGGCGAGGGCGCCGTCGGGGTAGCGCTTGGTGATGCCGTCGAGGACGATCTCGGCCACGGTCTGCCTTCCTGATCCCGCCGTGGTGGGCGGGTCATCCCTTGACTGCGCCGGCGGTGAGGCCGGCGACGATGCGGCGCTGGAACAGCAGCACGAAGATCACGATGGGTACGGTGATCACCACGGCCGCCGCGGCGATGGACCCGGTCGGCTGCTGGAACTGCGAACTGCCGGTGAAGAAGGCGATCGCCGCCGGGACGGTGCGGGCGGCGGTGGTGGAGGTCAGCGAGATCGCGAAGAGGAAGTCGTTCCAGCAGAAGATGAAGACCAGGATCCCGGTGGTGAACACCCCGGGCGCGGCCAGCGGCGCGATCACCAGGCGGAACGCCTGGGCCGCGGTGGCGCCGTCCACCTTGGCGGCCTTCTCCAGGTCCCACGGGATCTCCCGGAAGAACGCGGAGAGGGTGTAGATCGCCAGCGGCAGCGAGAAGGTCATGTAGGGGATGATCAGCCCCGGCCAGGTGTCGAAGATCCCGAGCACCCGCTCGATGTTGAACAGCGGCGAGACCAGCGAGATCGGCGGGAACATCGCGATCAGCAGCGACATCCCGATCAGCAGCCGCTTGCCGGGGAAGCGCAGCCGGGCCACCGCGTACGCGGCCATCGTGCCGAGCACCACCGCGATGGTGGTGGCGATCACCGCGATGCCGATCGAGTTGATCAGCGCCCGGGTGAACTCCGAGGTCTGGAAGATGCCGCGGTAGTTGGCCCAGGTCCACTTGCGCGGGATGAAGTCGCCGTCGCTGAGCGTGCTCGGGTCCTTGAACGAGAGCGCCACGATCCACCAGACCGGGAACAGCGCGTACAGCACCACGATGAGGTTGACGACACCCCAGCCGGTGAGGGTCCTGCCGCGGTGGGACATCATCGCCGCTCCGGTTCGCCGCCCGGCGCCGCGGCGCCGAAGATCTTGATGAAGAAGAAGGCGATGACCGCCACGCACAGGAAGATCAGCACCGAGATCGCCGACCCGATGCCGAGGTTGAGGGCGGTGAAGAGGTTGTCGTAGCCGAGGATCGAGACCGATCCGGTGTCGTTGGAGCCGCCGGTCAGCACGTAGATGTTGTCGAAGATCCGGAACGCGTCCAAGGTGCGGAACAGCAGCGCGACCAGGATGGCCGGCTTCATCAGCGGCAGGATCACCAGCCGCAGCCGCTGCCAGAAGTTCGCCCCGTCGACCATCGCCGCCCGCACCGTCTCACCGGGCACCAGGGCGAGTCCGGCGAGCAGCAGCAGCGCCATGAACGGCGTGGTCTTCCAGACCTCGGCGATGATGATCAGCCCGATCGCCTGCCACTGGTCGGTCAGCGGCGCGCTCCCGGCCGGCAGCAGCGCCGCCAGGTAGCCCGTGCCCGGGGTCCACGCGTACTGCCACGAGTACGCGGCGACCACCGTGACGATGCCGTACGGGATCAGGACTGCGGTGCGGACGGCGCCCCGGCCGAAGATCGCCCGGTGCATCACCAGCGCCAGCGCCATCCCGAGGACCAGCTCGATGGCCACCGAGACCACCGTGATGAGCACCGTCACCCACAGCGCCTGCCACCAGAACGGCGAGGACAGCACCGCCCCGTAGTTGCTGAGCCCGACCCAGTGGGCCTGCCCGGGGAAGCGCAGGTCGTAGCGCTGGAGCGAGAGGTAGATCGCGTACGCGATGGGGTAGGCGGTGACGGCGACCATCACGATCACCGCGGGCGCGCACAGCAGCAGGCCGAGCCGGCGCTCCTGCCGGGCGCCTTCGGAGAGTTCGGCCCGGCCGTGCCCGGCGGCGGCCTTGGTGGACGGGCTCACGGGATCAACCCCTTGGATCCGAGGGCGTCCTGGATCTGGCCGCGCAGGTCGGCGACGGTGCTCTCGGGCCGGATCGAGGCGGGCGGCGACAGGGTGTGCGAGATGGCGATCGACACGTTCTGGTAGGCCGGGGTCTGCGGCCGCACGCTGGCGGTGTCGAGGGCGGCCAGCACGTCCGCCGCGAACGGGTAGCTCTTGGTCAGCTCGGCGGCCTGGTAGAGGCTGCGCAGCGAGGGTGGCAGGCCGCCCTCCAGCGCGTTGGTGAGCTGGTTCTCGCGGTCGCGCAGGCACAGCGTGGCCTCGAAGGCGAGGTCGGGCTGCCGGGTGTAGGTGCCGACCGCCAGGTCGATGCCGCCGATGGTCACGGTGGCCGGCCGGTCGGCGGTGACCCCGGGGTAGGGGGCCCACTTGAAGTGCGGGAAGAGGTCGGGCTGGTTGGCCTTCATCGACGGGTAGACGAAGGGGTAGTTGAGCTCGAAGGCGGCCGTGCCGGACTCCATGGCGAGCCGGTTCTGATCCTCCATCTGGTTGGGCAGCGAGGGGTCGGCGGCCGCGGAGACGGCGGTGTCGTGCATGATCCCGGCGGCGACCACGGCCGGCGGGCCGAGCGAGGGCGCCTGGGCGTCCGGGGTGAGGATCGATCCGCCCGCGCTGGTGACCAGGGTGTTGAACCAGACCGTCAGGCCCTCGTACTGGGCGCCCTGGATCTCGACGTAGTGCGGCTTGCCCGCCTTGGCCAGGGCCTCGGCCTGGGTCAGCATCTCGGCCCAGCTCTTCGGCGGCGTCGGCACCAGGTCGTCGCGGTACCAGAGCAGTTGGGTGTTGGAGTTGTAGGGGGCGCCGTACAGCCTGCCCTTCCAGGTCGCGGTCTGCACGGCGGCGTCGAGGGTGTCGGCGGTGGCCTGCTGCTTGCGCTCCCCGGTCCACTCGCGGATCCAGCCGGCCTCGGCGAACTCCGCGGGCCAGGTGACGTCCAGGCCCATGATGTCGACCTCGGCGTCGTGCGCGGCCAGCCGTCGCACCAGTTGCTGGCGCTGGCCGTCCGCCGTCCGCGGCAGCTTGTTGTACTGGACCCGGTAGCGGCCCCCGGAGGCCTGGCTGCACCGGTCGGCCGCCTGCTGCAACGCGCCCGAGTCGTCGGGGAAGTTGTACCAGTTCAGGACCACGGGGCCGCTGCCGCCACCGCTTCCGCAGCCGGCCAGCAGCGAGCTGGCCAGCGCGAGTGCGGCGGCGGCCGCGGGCCACCGCCGGCGGAGCCTCGGGCGCCTGGGCATCGCACTCCTGCCGTCGGGGAAGGACCTGGCGGGCTCACGCTACGGAGGCGGGCGCCGCCGCACCGGGGACACTCCCGGGTTCGGCCCGGGGACCGACCGGACGGCGTAATGCCGCAGGCCCCCGCCCGTCGCGGGCCGGGGCCTGCGGCGTCCTCGAGGTCATCGATCAGAGCACCACGAAGGCCGCCCACACCGCGAACGGGGCGATCGCGCACACGCCCGCTCCCCAGCGCAGCAGCCCCTGGTAGGTCGCGGACCGGAGCTGCTCGGGGGCGTTGGCGACCACCAGGGCGCCGTTGGTGGAGAACGGGCTCGCGTCCACCACCACCGCGGCCGAGGCGAGGGCGACGACCGTGCCGGTGGTCGCGATGGACCCCGAGGCGAGGAACGGCGCGGCGAGCGGCATCAGCGCGCCGAGGATGCCGGTGGTGGAGGCGAAGGCCGACACCACTCCGGCGACGTAGCAGATCAGCAGGGCGGCCAGCAGCGGGGCGCCGACCGCCGCGATCGAGCTGCCGAGCGAGTCCACCACGCCCAGGCGTTGCAGCAGGGCGATGTAGGTGACGATCCCGCAGACCAGCAGGACCACCGGCCAGGCGATCTCCCGGGTGGCGCGCTGAGCGGTGCTGCGGAAGACCAGGGCGAGGGCCGCGGCCAGGGTGAGGGCGAACAGGCCGGTGTCCAGCCCGAGCACGGTGGTCCCGGTCACCAGGAGCACCAGCGCGACCAGGGTGGCCACCTGTTCGACCCCGGGCGCCGGCGGGGCCTGGTCGGCGGCACCGTCCTCGTCGGCGACCGTGGCGAGCGTGCGGCCGCGTCCGAAGACCAGCCAGGTGATGCCGGCGGCGGCCGCGTTGACCGCGAAGGTCCCCGCGAACAGGGCCGTCGCGCCGACCTTCAGGTGGTTCGCCGCGAGGGAGGAGTTCACGATGCCGCCGAGGATGGCGGTGGGGGCGAAGCTGCCGGCGGCGGCGCCGTTGACGGCCATCAGGCCGACGTAGAGCGGGCTGATCCGGTGGCGGACGGCGAAGGTGATGCCGATCGGCGCCAGGATGGCGACCGCGGCCGGGGAGGCGGCGCCGGTCGCGCACAGCGCCGTGGCCAGCAGGAACAGGATCCAGGGCACCACCGCGGCCCGGTTGCCGGCGGCGCGCACGGCGGCGTGCACCAGCCAGTCGACCGTGCCGTTGGTGCGGGCGATGCCGAAGAGGAAGGTGACGGCGACCAGGACCACGAACATGTCGACCGGGAAGCCCGCCAGCACCTCCTTCGCGGGGTGCCCGAGCCACACCGTGCCGAACAGGAAGGCCGAGATCAGGGCGAGTATGCCCATGTTGAGGCCGCGCAGGGCGGCCAGCACGAAGACGACGACCAGGACCAGGACGCCGATCAGATCAGTGGACATGGCGGGGATCCTCCGGGAGTGCGGTGGGCGGCTCGTCGAGCCAGGCGAGGACGGTGCGGGTGTGCTCGCCCAGCGCGGGCACCGGCCGCAGGCGGTCGGGGGTGCGCCCGTGCACGGTGACCGGCGGGATCAGGCCGCTCAGTTCACCGACCGGGCTGTCGAAGGCGGCCCAGCGGCCGCGGGCGCGCAGTTGGACGTGCTCGCCGAACTCCCGCACGGTGCGCTGCCTCGCGTGGGCGATCCGGGCCTCGTCCAGCCGGCCGAGCAGCTCGGCCTCGGTCAGGGCGAGCGTGGTCTCCCGTACCAGGGCGTCGAGTTCGGCCCGGTGCCGGACCCGGTCGGCGTTACCGGCGAACCGGGCGTCGGCCGACAGGGCGGGTCTGCGCAGCACCAGCTCGCAGAAGGCCGTCCACTCGTGGGCGTTCTGCAGGCCGAGCATCACGATCCGCCCGTCGCGGGTCGGGAACGGGCCGTAGGGGGCGATGGTGGCGTGGTCGGCCCCGGTGCGGGCGGGGGGCGTGCCGCCGTAGCGGGTGAAGTACTCGGCGTACCCCATCCACTCGCCCAGGGCTTCGAGCATGGAGATCTCCAGCCGGGTGCCGCGGCCGGTGCGGGTGCGCTCCAGCAGCGCGGTGAGGATGCCGGAGTAGGCGTACATGCCGGCGCAGATGTCGGCGATGGACAGGCCGACCTTCGAGGGGGTCTCGGGGGTGCCGGTGATGGCCAGCAGGCCGGCCTCGCTCTGCACCAGCAGGTCGTACGCCTTGCGGTCGCGGTACTCGCCGGTGCTGCCGTAGCCGGAGATGTCGCAGGTGATCAGGCGGGGGTGCCGGGCGGCGAGGACGGTGTGGCCGATGCCCAGCCGGTCGGCCGCGCCGGGGGCGAGGTTCTGGACGAGCACGTCGGCCCGGTCGACCAGTTCGTGCAGCCGCCGGTTGCCCTCCGGCGAGCGGACGTCGAGCTGGACGCTCTCCTTGCCCCGGTTGAGCCAGACGAAGTGGCTGGACATGCCCCGGACGGTGCGGTCGTAGCCCCGGGCGAGGTCGCCGGTGCCGGGCCTTTCGATCTTGATGACGCGGGCGCCCAGATCGGCGAGCTGCCGGGTCGCGAACGGTGCGGCCACGGCCTGTTCGAGGGAGAGGACGACGAGGCCGGCGAGTGGGCCGTCCTCGACTCCCGCTCCGGGGCTGTACGGGTGGTGCGGCTCTGGCATGGACGTGCTCCTTGAGGATCCTGCTCGGATGTGGAGACACTGTCCGCCGCCCGCGGGCCGCTGTGAAATGACGGATTGTCGGTGCGTCCATGCGTCCGCCGCATGGTCCGGCGCGGGCCGCGGACCATGTCCAACGCGTATGGCAGGGAGCCGATTTCGTCATTTCACAGGGTCGGATCCGGTTTTCGACAATGGCGGTATGACGAACGAGGAGAACCACCACCGGACCGCTGCCGACCGGGTACCCGCGGAGGGTTGGCCCGGCCGCTACTTCGAGGACTTCACGGTCGGGGACGTCTACCGGCACCCCCTGGGGCGGACCGTGCTGGAGACCGACAACTCCTGGCTGACCCTGCTGACGCAGAACACGGCGCCGCTGCATTTCGACCGGCACTACTCGGCCGGGACGGTGTGGGGCAGGCCGCTGGTCGACTCCACCTTCACCCTGGCCCTGGTGACCGGGCAGAGCGTCACCGACGTCTCCCAGCACGTGATGGCGAACCTCGGGTGGGACCGCGTGCGGCTGCCGAACCCGGTGTTCGAGGGCGACACCCTCTACTCGCAGTCCGAGGTGCTCTCGGCCCGGGCCTCCTCGAGCCGCCCCGACGTGGGGGTCGTCACCGTCCGCACCATCGGGTTCAACCAGGACGGCGTCATCGTGATCACCTTCGAGCGGACGCTGCTGGTGTACCGGCGCGGGCACGGGCCGTCGTTCCACGCGGTGGAGCCGGTGTGGGACGAACGCTCCCGGGCGGCGGCGGGCCTGGACGGGTGATCCGGTACGGGGGAAGGGCCCCGCGGCGGCTGCCGCGGGGCCCTTCGCGCGTTCAGCGGCCGGCGCTGCCGTCGCCGGTCTGCGCCGCCGCGGTGGCCAGCAGGTCGCGGGCGTACTCCAGGCGGGGGCGGTCGATCATCTCGCCGTCCAGCCGGACGGCCGCGCCGTGGCTGTCCGCGGCGTGCTCCAGCACCCGGCGGGCCCAGGCGAGTTGCGCCGGGTCCGGGCCGAAGGCCGCGTTCACGGGGGCGATCTGCGCGGGGTGCAGGCAGAGCTTGCCGGTGAAGCCCCCGGCCCGGCCCCGGGCGGCCTCCTGCCGGACGGCGTCGACGGCGTCGAGTTGCATCGCCGGGCCGTCGATCGGCCCGCGCAGACCGGCCGCCCGGCTGGCGACGACCAGCCGGGTGCGGGGGTAGGCCCAGGCCTCGGGGGCGTCGCCGAGGCCGGTCTCGCGCCGGAAGTCGGCGACGCCGAAGGCGAGGGCGAAGGTGGCGGGCGCGGCGGCGACCGCGAAGGCGTTCTCGATCCCGAGCGAGGTCTCGACCAGCGCGACCACCGGCGTGCCTGCGGGCAGCAGCGCGGCCGTGGCGGTGACGGCCTCGGGGTGCTCGGCCTTGGGCAGCATCACGCCCGCGAGCACCGGGAGCCGGGCCGCCACCCGCAGGTCCGCGTGCCAGTGCTCGCCGGCCCGGTCGTTGACGCGCACCCAGACCGGCGGGCCGTCCGCCCCGAGGCGGCCGAGGCAGGCCCGGGCGAAGTCCTTGCGGTCGGGGGCGACGGCGTCCTCCAGGTCGAGGATGACCGCGTCCGCGTCCGGCCCGCCCGGGCGGGGGTAGCGCTCGGGCCGGTCGGCCGGTGTGAACAGCCAGGAGCGGGCGTAGCGCGGGTCGAGGGCCATCAGCTCTCCTCCGAGGTGGACCCGCAGGTGAGGTCGAGGCCCGCCCGGACGGTGCACCGGCGGGTCGCCGCCTCGGTCTCGACCCAGTCCGCGAGATGGTGCACGATGGCGAGTCCGCGCCCGTGCTCACCCTCCTCGCGGGGCAGGCGGCGGCAGGCGCGCGCGGGCGGGACGGCGCCGAAGTCCGCCACCTCGACGCACAGCGCCCGCTCGCACAGCGACAGGCTCACCGACATCTGCGCACCGCCGTACGCGGCGGCGTTGGCGGCCAGTTCACCGACGATCAGGACGGCCGCGTCCCGGGCGCCCTCGCCGACACCCCAGCCCGCCAGCACGGCCGAGACGTAGTGCCGCACGGTGCACACCAGGTGCTCCTCGGCCGCGAGGACCAGCAGGCCGTGGCGGCGGGGCGGCCGATCCTCGGCCGGACACCCGTCCCCACGGGGCCCGGGGCCGGTGGTGGAAAGGTTTGTGCTCATGCCGCCATGCTCGGACGGCGCCACCCCCGCTGTGAAATGACCGGTCTGCGGCGGGGCCATACCCAGGACGCATCGTCCCAGCTCACGGGGGTCGACCCGGCCGACCCGGCGGACTCGCCCGACCGACTCGCCCGACCGACTCACCCGGCCGGGAGCCGGGCGGTGGAGCGGACGTACGCGTAGAACCGCGCCACCACGGCGGCCCGCGGCCCCTCCGCCGGCACCACCACCCCGATCGTCCGGTGCGCCCCCGGATCCGTGAGGGGCACCCGGACGGCGCGGCCCTCGTGGGTGGCCTCGTCACCCGTAGCGGGCACCACGGCCACCCCGAGTCCGGATGCCACCAGCGTGCGCAGCGTGCTGAGTTCGGTGCACTCCAGGACGATCCGGGGGGTGAAGCCGGCCTCCGCGCACAGCCGGTCGGCCACCTGACGCAGCCCGTACTCGGGCTGCAGGGCCACGAACTCCTCGCCGGCGAGCTCCGCCGCCGCCACCTGCGACCGGCCGGCCAGCGGGTGCCCGGCGGGCACGAGCAGGCACAGCGGCTCGTCCTGGAGCGGCGTCCAGCGCAGGTCGTCGCCGGCCGGGCGGGGGCTGGTGATCCCCAGGTCCAGCCGCCCGCGCCGGACGCCGTCGACCACCACGTCGGCCGCGCTGCCGCGCAGTTCGAAGGTGGTCGCGGGGGCAAGGGTGCGGTAGCCGGTGAGGATCCGCGGGACCAGCCAGGTGCCGTAGGAGTGCAGGAAGCCGAGCGCGATGGTCCCGGTGTCGGGGTCGACCAGGGTGGCGATGCGCTGCTCGGCGAGGTCGATCTCGCTGATGGCGCGTACGGCGTGGGCGCGGAACACCTCGCCGTACTTGTTGAGGCGCAGCCGGTTCTGGTGCCGGTCGAACAGCGGCACGCCGACCCGCTTCTCCAGCCGCGCGATGGCGCGGGAGAGGGTGGGCTGGGCGATGTTGAGGCGCTCCGCCGCGGAGGTCACGTGCTCGGACTCCGCGAGAGCCACGAACCACTGCAACTCCCTGATCTCCATGAGTCCACCATACGTGCGGCGCATCGTCGCAGCTCGACCGCGAAACGGGGGATTGGGACCGGCGGGTTCAGGGTCTGGCGGGTTCAGGGCCTGGCGGGTCGGCGGGCGGCCGGGTGCGCGCGGTCGGCCGGCGTCTCGGTCGGGGGCGTGCGGGCGGCGAGGGTCCGCACGTCCGGCCGGGTCAGGGCGTTGGAGCGGTGCACCAGCATCTCCCGCAGCGCGAGTTCCGCGGCCGGGTCCGCGGGGGTGACCACGGTCAGGCACTGGTCCCCGTCCTGGAGGGTGGCCAGCATGTCGTAGCGGACGGTCAGCGGGCCGACCGCCGGATGGTGCAGCCGCTTGGTGCCGTGCGCCCGCTGGCGCACCGTGTGATCGTCCCACCAGGCACCGAACTCGGGGCTCTCCGAACGGAGTTCGGCGATCACCTCGAGAAGCCTCGGGTCACCCGGGTGCCGGGCCAGGTTGGCCCGCAGGTGGCCGACCATCTCGCGGGCCACCTGCGCCCAGTCCAGCTGCATCTCGCGCACCCGCGGCACCAGGAACAGCGTCCTGGCACTGTTGCCGGCCGCACCGGTGCCGAAGTCCTCACCGAAGAGCGCGGCGGCCGCCGCGTTGTGCGCCAGCACGTCGAAGCGGAAGTCGACCAGGTACGCGGGCAGCAGCGGCATCCCGTCCAGCAGCACCCGCAGCGAGTCCGCGACCGGGAGCGGCGCCGCCACACCGACCGGGGACTGCCCGCGGGCGATCACATGCAGGTGCCGGCGCTCGGCGACCGACAGCCGCAGCGCCTGCGCCAGCGCGTCGAGCACCGCGACCCCGGGGGTGCCGACCCGGCCCTGTTCGAGCCTGATGTACCAGTCGATGCTGACCGCCGCGAGCTGGGCGACCTCCTGGCGCCGCAGCCCCGGGGTGCGCCGCCGCCCGGTCTCCGGGAGCCCGACGTCCAGCGGCCCGAGGCGGGCGCGCATGGCCTGCAGGAACTGCGCCAGCTCGGTGCGCTGCGGTGCTGGTCGGCGGGGTGTCGTTCGGTGCTCCACGACACCCATCGTCCGGCATCGCGCCGCGTTCTCCCAGCTCCGGGCCTGGTAGCGCGAGTACCAGCATCGGGAGAGCCTTCCCGCCCGGTCGGCGCCCGGTGATCGTGGAACCCGAGCAACCGTCCGAGGAGGACCTCATGACCAGCACCACCCCTGCCGCCGCCGAGATCGACGGCTACGGCTACCGCCCCGTCCGCCGCGGCCTCCCGGAGGGCGTCGCCCCGTTCACGGTGACCAGCCCCGACTTCGACGCCGACGGCCCGCTGCCGGCCGACGCCTGGGCCGACGCCTTCGGCTGCGCGGGCGCCAACCGGCAGTTCACGCTGGAGTGGAGCGGGGCACCGCAGGGCACCCGGAGCTTCGCCGTCACCATGTTCGACCCGGACGCGCCCACCGGCGCCGGCTTCTGGCACTGGCTGACCTGGGACCTCCCCGCCGGCAGCACCGGCCTGGGCGAGGCCCTCCCGGCCGGCGCGGTCGCCGGCACCAGCGACTCCGGCCAGGTCGGCTACTTCGGGCCCTGCCCGCCGGTCGGCGACCTCCTGCACCACTACGAGGTCTCGGTGTACGCGCTGGACGTCCCCAGCCTCCAGCTGCCGGCCGACACCCCGCCGACCGTCGCGGCCTTCACCATGTCCGGCCACATCATCGGCCGGGCCCTGCTGACCGGCACCGCCCGCCGCTGACCGGACGGGGGTGCCCCGCGGGCGGGCACCCCCGGTGAGGCACCGTCAGTGCGCGCAGGGCCCGTGGTCGCCGACCACCCCGACCCGGAAGCCGAGCCACGGGTAGGTGTGGCTGAAGAACGGGTTGTCCTGCGGCTGCAACCCCACCGCCGAGGGCCACATCTGGTACGCGGGCGCGTTGGACACCCCGCCGTGCTCCCGGCGCCAGACCCGGGCCGGGTCGCCACCGGCCGGCGGCGGCGTGATGGTATCGGTCCACTCGACCGCGTTGCCGCCCTGGTCGAGGGTGCCCCACGGCGAGGTGGTCCGCGCCTGGCCGACGCTGCTCAGGCTGCCCTGGTAGGCCGTGCGGTAGGCGATCGGGTCCAGCCCGAAGGGGTTGACGGTCGCACAGGCCACCGGCTGCACCTGGCCGGGACACCAGCTCGGGGCCGCGACGCCGTCCGCGTGGTACGAGGCCAGCGGCTGGGTGGCCGCGTTGGTGACCTCGCCGGTCGCGGGGTCCAGCACGGTGGACGACGGCGCGGTGGCGTCGCCGTCACCGAACACCCCGGGATTGGTCGGGTACTTCCAGTACGAGTAGGTGCCGCCCCCGTTGGGGTCGTAGTAGGCCGCCTTGATCCACTCGTCCTGGCTCGGCACCACGAAGCCGGAGTCGTGGGCGCGGGTCGCGTCGGGCCGGGCCAGGTCGTACATCCCGCGCTCGGTCTGCGGCGACAGCTCGACCTGGTAGTCGACGTACTCGAAGCTGCCGCTGGTGCTCGAACGCTCGGACAGCAACCGGCCGTTGTAGAGCGAGTTGACGAAGCGGGCGGCCTTGAGGAAGTCGGCGAAGCCGTACGGCTTGTCCGCCCACTGCGGGTACGCCACCGAGTAGTGGCGGCCGTCCGGGGCGTCGGCCGAGAAGTCGACCGAGCCGTACTTCGGCCACGCCGAGGAGCCCTCGGAGCGGTCGTAGAGCCGGTGCGGGTCACGGCCGGTGCGGTCCGCCGTGTTCAGGAAGGCCACCCACTGGCCGACGGTGACCTCGAACCGGCCGAGCTCGTACGGGGCGGCCACGGCGCCGACCATCAGACAGCCGGTCGAGCCCGCCGGCGCATCGGCGCAGGAACGGTAGACCGCATCGGTGAACGGCACCACCGCGACGGCCGGATTGCCCGGCGCACCGACCCGCGCGGTCGTCACGGTGACCACCTCGCCCCGCCCACCACCGCCCTCGGATCCCGGGTCGGGTACGGCGGCGCCGGCGGACGGGGCGAGCAGCACCGAGACGCCGCACGCGGCCAGGGCGGCCCGGGCGAGCCGGGTACGGCGGGAGGAGACGGGCATGAGGGATCCCTTTCGGCCGGAGAGCCCACACGCTAGGACACCCGTCACGCTCCGCGGTCGAAGCATCACGGGCGCGGGCGGGCGGGGCGTTCCGGGTCCGCCCGATCGGCGTAAGGCGCCTTCCCGCCACCCCACCGGTGGCATGTTCGCGCCCGAAACCTTCCTGGTCGAAGCACTGGTCACAGCGGGTCAGCGGTTCTAGGATCCCGTCCACGGCAGCTCCACCACCCCCCGTAACGGGCTGCTGAGCAGGTCGGCCACGCGGCGTGGCCGACGCCTGTTGTGGCCGGGGCCCGCGGTCTCCACCACCCGGGCCCCGGCCACACAGACCTGTCCCACCCGCCGTCCCCGCGGTGCCTTCGAACAGATGTCAGTGCTGGTCGCGATGATGGACCCATGACCGAAGCTGCCTCTCCGGCCTCCCCCGCGCCGGCCTCCCCCGCCGCATACGCCGACGCCGTCGCCACCGCCGTCCAGGCGGCAGCGGCCTACTACGCCGACGGGTCCACGCCGCTCGGCGACGACGAGTACGACGCCCTGGTGCGCGGCATCGAGGCGTACGAGGCCGCACACCCGGACGAGGTGCTCCCCGACTCCCCCACCGGCAAGGTCGCCGGCGGCGCCGCCACCGGCGACGTCCCGCACAGCGTCCCCATGCTCAGCCTGGACAACGTCTTCTCCGCCGAGGAGCTCGAAACCTGGGCCGCCGGGCTGGAGCGCCGCCTCGGCCACCCGGTCGACGGCTGGTGCGTCGAGCCCAAGCTCGACGGCCTCGCCGTCGCCGCCCGCTACCGGGCCGGCTCCCTGGTCCAGATCCTCACCCGCGGCGACGGCCTCGCCGGCGAGGACATCACCCACTCCGCCGACGCCGTCCTCGGCCTGCCCGCCCGGCTCGCCGAACCCCTCGACCTGGAGCTGCGCGGCGAAGTCCTGCTCACCCAGGACCAGTTCGACCACGCCAACGAAGTCCGCACCGCCCACGGCGCCACCCCCTTCGCCCACCCCCGCAGCGGCGCCGCCGGTACGCTCCGGGCCAAGGACCGCCCCTACCGGGTCGAACTCACCTTCTTCGCCTACGGCGCCATCGGCCTCGACGACCTCGGCCACACCGCCCTGCTCGCCCGCCTCGCCGAGCTCGGCGCCCACACCGCCGCCACCACGGCGGCCCACCCGGTGCGCTGCGCCACCGTGGCGGAGGTCCAGCAGCGGGTGGACGAGATCACCGCCCTGCGCTCGGCCCTGCCGTTCGGCATCGACGGCGTCGTGATCAAGGCCGACACCGTCGCCGACCAGCAGCAGGCGGGCTCCGGCTCGCGCGCCCCGCGCTGGGCGGTGGCCCGCAAGCTCGCCGCCGAGCACAAGGTGACCCGCCTCCTCGGCGTCGAGTGGAACGTCGGGCGGACGGGCATCATCGCGCCCCGGGCCGTGCTGGAGCCGGTGGTCATCGACGGCGTCACGATCACCTACGCCACCCTGCACAACCCGGCCGACATCACCCGCCGCGGCCTGCTGCTCGGCGACCAGGTCTTCGTCTACCGGGCCTGCGACGTGATCCCCCGGGTGGAAGCCCCGCTGGTCGACCAGCGCACCGGGGACGAGACGCCGATCGTCTTCCCCGAGGTCTGCCCGCGCTGCGGCGACCCGATCGACACCTCGGAGCAGCGCTGGCGCTGCTCGCGCGGCCGCAGCTGCCAGGCCGTCGCCTCGATCCGCTACGCGGTCGGCCGCGACCAGCTGGACATCGAGGGGCTGGGCGGCACCCGCGCCGTGCAACTGGTCGACGCCGGCCTGGTCGCGGACGTCGCCGACCTGTTCGCCCTCACCCGCGAACAGCTCCTCGGGCTGGAGCGGATGGGCGAGACCAGCACCGACAACCTCCTCGCCGCCATCGAGACCGCCCGCAACGCCCCGCTGAACCGGGTCTTCTGCGCACTCGGCATCCGCGGCACCGGCCGCACCATGTCCCGCCGGATCGCCGCCCACTTCGGCTCGATGACCGCCATCCGCGCGGCCGACGCCGACGCGCTGGCGGGAGTCGCCGGCATCGGCGTGGAGAAGGCCAAGGTAGTCGTCGCCGAACTGGCCGACCTGGCCCCGGTCCTCGACAAGCTGACCGCGCAGAACGTCGGCACCGCCGTCACCGAGCCCACCCTGGTCGCTGCCCCCGACGCACAGGACGGCGGCCCCCAGGGCCCGCTGACCGGCGAGAGCGTCGTGGTCACCGGCAGCATGGCCGGCGGCCCGCTGGACGGCCTGTCCCGCAACGAGGTCAACGAACTGATCGAACGGGCCGGCGGCAAGGCCTCCTCCTCGGTCTCCAAGAAGACCACCCTCCTGGTCGCGGGCGAGAAGGCCGGCTCCAAGCGGGCCAAGGCCGAAGAACTCGGCATCCGCATCCTCACCCCGGACGCCTTCGCCGAACTGGTCGCGGAGCAGCTCGCCCCCTGACGCAGGCGGACCGGGCCCGGCGCTGCCGTACGCGCCGGGCCACCCGCTGTGCGCACGGGTTCATTCCCTGCCGCGCGCGGACTCGGCGGGGCCCGACACCGCAGTGTCGGCCGCCTTTCGGGCGTTCGCGGACATCTGCCGCCACTGCTCCTGCGACGGCGCATCCCCCAGATGCACCGGCACCCCGTGGCGGGCGTACGACGACGGCCGGCGGCGCTCCTGACGCAGCACCCACCAGGTACCCACCGCCGAGGCCAGCAGCAGCAACACGGGCACCATGGCGCAGATCAGACGGACGTCGGACATGACGGAAACTCGATTCGGTGGACGTGATGGACGTGACGTGGAGCGAATGCCTTCGGGCCGGTGGCGCGGCCGGTCTGTGGATCGATCGGTTGTTCTCGGCTCGTATGTCCTGGGACATTCGGCGCTCATGAGGCCAGGAGCGGATTGAGGACGGCGGCGCCGGCGGCCTGAGCGAACGTCAGTGGTACCGGCGACACGGCGGCCACAGAGGAGGCGCTCAGCTCGCTGCAAGTGCTGCCCGACCCCCGGGCCGACATCCTGCGGCGGACCCGGGTGGTCGCGGGGCGGCGCGGACGTCTACGAGTACCGCTCGTTCCACATCCTCGGCGAACTGCTCGACGAACTCACGGCCACCGGCGTGGTCGCACCCGAGCGCCGCGAGAACGCCGAGTTCCCGGCCTGGCCCACCGAGCACGGCCTGGCCACCCTGATCATCGACGGTCCGCTGACCATCCGGGCCGCACCGGCGTCGCGACCGCCCGGCGGCCGCCGCACCCCACCTGCGCCCCGCGCCGGCATCCACTCGTCCTTGCACGTGCGGCATGGCACTCGATCCTAATTTCCTCACCCGTTGAAACTAGTTTCATCGTATGATGAAACTCGCGGGAACGGCAAGGGAGGTCCTCAGGATCGTCACCGCAGCCCGAAGAGCCTTCGCCACCCGCGACTACGGTCGGCCGCCCAGGACGCCGGCGTGGACCCGGGTCCGGTGAACCGCTACTTCCGCGGCAGGGCCGGGCTGCTGAAAGCGGCCATGCAGCCCCCGGATTCCTTCGGCGCCGCCGTGGCCGCCGCCGCGCAGCCCTCCCCCGGCGCGGACGCGCGTTCGTCGAGGCGACTCTCCATCAGTGGGAGGAGCCCGTCCCGGCCGAGATCCCGCGGTCCATCATCCTCACCGCCACCCAGGAACCCGCCGCCCCACAACCACTGCAGGAGCTGCCCTCCCAGCTGGTCCTGGCCGCCGTCTCGCACAGCCTGAGCGACTCCGAACGCGACCTGCTCGCCGGCCTGATCGCCGCCCAGATGGTCGGCCTCGCCATGAACCCCCACATCTGGCAGGTCGGCGCGATCGCCACCCTCCCGGCGGGCGCCGCGACCGACCTCCTCTCCCCGCCGTCCAGTGCTACCCCGTCGACCCTTGCCATGAGCTGCCAATGGGGCACGCTCGCTACCGTCTTCGGCGCGGCTATCCCCCTGGAATCCCAAGCCATCCTGGCCGACGGTGCTACCGCCGCGACCGAGTTAAGACCGGGTGCCGGCTGACTGCTTGAGCAGCTCCCGGCCGTTCTCGGCGCGCGCGGCATCGTCCTCACCCGGCCTGGTTCTGGTCATCGCCGCTGTCGCCCACGCCCTCGGTCGTCCGTGGTGGCTGGCCTAAGGCTTGTCCCGTAACGCCTGACCGCAGTTGAGATGTCGCCAGAACGCCTGCCGCCTCGGCCCATTCTTCGAAGCTGACATGCTGCAGGTAGCGGCTGACGGACAGGGGTCGGATGCAGATCAGCTCAGAACTCGAATGAGTCCTTCGCGCTGTGCCGCCGAGGGCGCTTGACGCCGCTGCACGCCAAGAGTTCGCTGCCGGTGGCGTCGAAGTACAGAGTGAAGGACCAGAGCCGGTCCGCTGAGTCGATGATCCCTGCGCGCAGTTGCTCACCGCGGTGCCGTGCAAGGATCTCAACGGTCTCGTCGAGGCCGATGATCTCTTGCAGGCCACGGGCCAAGGACCGCTTCAACCTTGTTGCGGCGATACCGGCGACCATCCACTGGGGCACCTCCCTGTCCCAGATCTTCACGTCGGCGCCGGCGGCGATGGCCTCACGTGCCGGCTTGCAGGCGCTGGTCTGGTCGGTGAGCATCGCGGCGATGTCGGGCCGGTGCGGGGGCTCGTCTTCGGTGGCCATGCAGTGACTGTAGAGACCGAGCGGGGGCGTCGCCACAGGATTCGGCGCGGCCAGGGCGAGGGAGCCAGAAGATCACGATGTTGCGCCGGGGCATTGTGGAACGATCTTGTGATGGCTGGTGTGATCACGGCGTCGGAGCCGTCCTGGATATCCCCGTTCACCGGGCTGGGCCCGCGCGACTTCCAGAAGCTGATCACGATGCTCCGCCGCGAGGGCGCCGACACGGTACGGCGAGGCCGCCCGTGGAGCTTGCCGTTGGAGGACCGGGTCCTGCTGGTCGCCGCCTACTGGCGTACGAACCTGACGCTACGGCAGCTCGCTCCGCTGTTCGGGGTGTCCAAATCGGCGGCCGGTCGGATCATCGACCACGTCGGGCCCCTACTCGCGCTCAACCCGCGGCGCAGGTTCCGCAAGGGCACTGTGCTGATCGTCAACGGCACCCTGGTCCCCACCCGCGACCACACGATCGCCGCGCAGTCGAAGAAATACCGGTACTCCGCCAACCACCAGGTCGTCATCGACACCCACACCCGACTGGTCGTCGTGGCCGGCAAGCCCATGCCGGGCAACCGTAACGACTGTAAGGCCCGGGAGGAGTCCGGCGCGAAGGCCGCCGTCGGCCGGACGACGACCATCGCCGACGGCGGCTATCCGGGCGACGGCCTGGTCATCCCGCAGCGAAGGCCACGCGGCGGCGAGCTCATCAAGTGGCAGGCCGAGCACAACCGTGAGCACAAGCAGGTCCGCGCCCGCGTCGAGCATGTCTTCGCCCGGATGAAGACCTGGAAGATCCTCCGCGACTGCCGCCTCAAGGGGCGACGGCGTCGACCACGCCATGCTCGGCATCGCCCGCCTCCACAACCTCCTCCCGGCCGCGTAGGCGAAGCCAACCCTGGAGGCGGATCACCCAGCCCCGATCCACCGGAGATCAATTATGGGACGACCCTTAGGTACTCGACGCCATGGTCACCCCACCCGACGCAACCGCCACCGGGGTCCTGGGCGGCATCCCCGCTACAACAGGGCCACAGGTCCACGCCCTGCAGCGCGAAGGCCAAGTGCTGACAGTGTCCTCATGTGTGCCCCACTCGGCGCCGTGCCAAGCGGTACTTCTAGGGACTCGCTAAAGCCTCTCGACTACTTCACTACATCGGACTGGGGCCCCTGGTGACAGTACGGACAGCGGCCATCGCCGCGCACTGCAGGTCGGCCGCAGCCGACCACACACCGGGGAAGAACAGCGCTGGCCTCGTCCTCGACGCACTCTCGGCAGAGAGCGTCCAGGCGGGATGGTTCCGCCGGGCCACGCCCGCAGGCTGCTGAGCACGGCCTGCGGCAGGCGGAGCACAGTGCTCCTCTGACCGGCACCTGGCGTCCGCAGAGCCCGCCCCGGCCTTGGCACTCGTGCTGGGAGCGGTTCTGAATCTCCTGCTGGACACTCCTCGGTCGTGGTATCCCCACTGCTGGAGCAGCGGGTGTGGCAGTGTCTCCTGGCATGGCGCCTGGAGCCTCAGGGAGACTGGAGATCCGGTAGGCGAGGACCGCAGCCGCGTTACGGATGGCCTCGTTCTTCGGGTTCGCGGTGATGGCAGTACGCAGGTGCCTTGGAGTCCAGCCGGTGGCGAGCCGCCTGTCCAGAGCTGCGCCCTGGTCGGTCAGCGCCTTTCCGGATACCGCGAGTTCTGGATGGGCGGCCCCGATTTCCAGGAGCAGCATCGCGCCGGCCGACGCGACCGGTGCGATCGCGCGCGTCTTGGCCCGCCCGGCCGCTGCGTCGGTCTCCCGGACCGTCGACTGCTCGGCCTTGGTGTCGTTCGTCCGGGAGTCGGCAGCTTGCATTTTTCGCCTGTCAGGTTCAGGGATGGATGGACGGACGGGAGAAGCTGCCGGTTCAGTAGTTGGGTTGGAGGTACTGGTTTGGGGGTCTGCAAGTTCCCCCGTGGGCGACTTGGAGTTCCCCCGCCAATGACTTGCAGTTCCCCCGTGGGGTGATTCGGAGGTCCGGTATCGGGGGGTCTGTGAGTTCCCCGGCTTCGGCTCGTCCTGGTCGGCGGGCTTTGGCTTCGGCCGGGAGGTGCCTTTGTCCGTCCGTTCCTTCCGGGGTTGCGGTAGCGCGATCGGTGGACGGTTGTCGGGGGTGAGCGGCTCGCGGCCGACGCGGGCCCGTTCGGCGTTCGTCCGCTCGATGTTGCTGAACCAGTCGTAGGGGATCAGCAGGTCGTAGACCACGGGACGTCGGTCGGCGCGGTAATGCCTGACGAGCGACTGGTCGCCCTTGGCGATCAGCCCGCGGCGCAGCAGGTTTCGCCAACACCGCTTCACTGTCTCCTCGGAGACCTTGACGCGGTTGGCGATGGTCTCCTTCGACTGCCAGGTGCCGCAGCCGTCGCGGTCGGCGGTCTCGGCCATGCATCCGAGGACGGCGTACTCGTTGACGTCGGCGACCGGCGCGTCACCGCTGAGCGCCCATACCATCGGCTCGAGGCTCACGGGGCCGCTCCCGGGCCGGCAGGGGCTCCGAGGAGGGTCTTGGTGACGACGGCGGTCGAGGGGTGGGCGATTTGGGTCTGCTGTGTCGTACCGGGTGTAGCTGCAGCTCCTGAATCCCTGTGACCCTGGGTGGCGCGATGCACAACACAGGTTCCCGGGCGGGCGATCGCGCTCGGGCAGGGCGGAGCGGCGGCGGCCGGAGTGACGCCGGCGAGCCGCAGTGCGGCCGTACTCAACGGGGTGCTCACTTCCCGCTGCCGCCGGATCGTCGGGATCACGCGAATCCCCGTGCCGGGCGGCGAGGGCGGTGCGTCTCGTGCCCTGCGGGGTGCAGCTGGTACCGTCGGACCGACAACAGCTCAATAGGTTGTCTGCTTGACGAGAGCGGCCCGGATCTTTGGCGGATTCAGGGGCCGCTTTCGTATTTCAGGATCGAGTGCCGGAGCGCGCACCACCGGGGGTTGCAGCCGGAACATGGCCTTGCGTCAGGCCCGCTGGGCCTGACAGTCCGGTCTCGGTGGCCGACCGGGTCTCGAGTCTCCGCCTAGCGCGATGCTGAGCTCGGGACGTCAGTTCTCGTCGAGATAGACGAAGTCGGGCTTCGGGTGCATCAGGAAGTCGTGGTGCGAGATGTTCCACCCGTAGGCTCCCGTCATCGCGAAGGCGACGATGTCTCCCACCTGGACACGGGTGGTCGGCACCGCGCGCGCGAAGACGTCCTTGGGAGTGCACAGCTGGCCCACGAAGGTCACCGGTTCGCCTTCCACGGACCGGCTCGTGGCGTCCGGCATGGGCAGGATGACGCTGGGCTGGTTGTGCTGCTTCGTGACCGGTGTGCGCAGCTGCATGGTCCCGCCCCGCAGGACGGCGTACCACTGGCCGTGGGCCTTCTTCACGTCCAGGACCTGTGTGACGTACCAGCCGGCGTACACGCTGACGGCCCGTCCGGGCTCGATGCGCAGCACTTCGCCCGGGGCGGCCAGGGCGGCGATCTGCTTGCCGTAGCTCGCCCAGTCGAAGACGTTCCGCGGGTCGGCGTAGTCGACGGCCATGCCGCCGCCGAGGTTGAACTCGGGGGCGCCGGTCACTCCTGCTTCGGCGAGCCACGGACGGGCCCACGCGAGGATCTCGGTGGACTGGCGAACCATCGCGTCCGCGTTCAGGCCGGAAGCGAGGTGCGCGTGGATCCCGCGGAGCCTCAACTGTGGTGCGGAGGCCAGGATGTTGCGGCATTCCTCGATGAGTTCGGGATCCATTCCGAACGGCCCCGTCATCGCTAGCGCAGCACCGGATCGCTCGCCGGCGAGATTGATGCGGAGCATGATGTCGACATCCCGGTCGGCCACCTGTGCCAGCCGGGCGAGTCGGGTCAGTTCGTGGGGACTTTCCACATGGATGCGCTCCACGCCGGCCTCCATGGCCAGGCTGAGCTCCTGGTCCGTCTTACCCGGGCCGCCGAACGCGAGGCGCGCGTTGGGGAGGATGCTGCGAACGTGTTGGAGTTCGCCACCGGACGCCACCTCGATGCCGTCCACGAAGGGGGCGAGGGTTCGTAGGATGGGCGCGTCGGGGTTGGCCTTGGCCGCGTAGAAGATCTCCGGGGTGCGCGGGGTGAGCGCCTCCCTGATGGCGGCGGCATGCGTCCGCAGGGCGTGCAGGTCATAGATGAAGGCGGGCAGCCGCCCTTCCGTGGCCAGGGACACGGCATGGGCGGCGACAGTCTCGTTGATCACGTGATTCCTTTTCAGGTGAGCGGGAAGTCGTGCTCGATGACCAGGTAGTGGGCGGGGGTGACCGTGGTGGTCACCTCGACGACCCGGCCGTCCTCCATGAGGCCGATGTGGACGATGTCCGTGATCGACCGCTCCTGGCTGATCTCGAGCAGCGCCGCCTCGGCCTCGCTGGGGTTCCGGCTGGGAATGATTCGCTCCCGGACGCTCGCCTGGGGGTAGCCGAGCTCGGCCAGAGCGCTCTTCACACCGCCTTTGATGACGGCCGACGGCTCCTCCAGCACCGTGTCGCGGGCGATGTCCAGCGGGAACCAGCTGGCGCTGACACGGACGGGAATACCACTGGCCCGAAGTCGGCGGCGGCGCACCACGCAATTGGTCTCGCCGCGAGCGAGCCCGAACGCGTCCGCGATCTCTACCGGCGGTTCGGCTCGCTCGACGGTGATCTCGTGCTGCGGAACCAGCCCAAGTGCCTTCACCTCGCTGTCGAAAGCACCGAGGGCTCCATCGCGCTCACGTACTGCCTGCGAGTACCGAGCGGACGAGTGGATCATGGGGGGCAACCAGGTCACGATGGTGCCCCGGCCCTGCTGAGGCCGCACCAGGCCCTCGGCGGCGAGCAGGCCGAGGGCGCGGTTGGCCAGGCTGCGGGACGCGCCGTACTTCTGCGCGAGCTCGGACTCGGACGGCAGCAGGCTGGCCGGCGGGTAGGCGCCCGCGACGATCTCCTTGCGGATCAGGGCGGCAATCTCTCGATAGCCCGTCTTCTGCGGCAGATGCACCAGGTCCTCCTTCTTTGGGTGATCGCGACGTTGCGGTCCACCATAGCCGAGATGCCAAACGTTTGGCATTGCTTGACTTCGAGGGCGACCCTGGCCATATTGGAGATGCCAAACGTTTGGCATCTTGCTCAAGATGGCATCAGCCCCCGGGCAAGAGCATGGCTCCAGGCGTCTTGCACACGCCTGGAGCCACTACAAACCAGCACCTCAACGCAATGAGGAGTTGATCCGCTATGTCCAGCATGACCGATCGCCACAGGCCTACGGCCACCCACCCCGCTGGAAAGCGCCGACCCTTCCTGCCGGGTCAGCATGAGGGCCTTGTCCACCCGCTCGCCGCGCGGGACCCGGCGGTCACCGAGCCGGCGACCGGCAAGGGCATCGCAATCGTGATCACCGCCAAGATCCAGGAGCTCGCCGAGCGCCTCGCACCCTACGGCTCCACCTCGCGGAGTTACCTGCCCTGGCTCGCCCACCAGGTCGTCGCCACCCGCGCCGCCCATCAGCTGGCGAGGTGCTGACGATGGCACAGCAGACCCCGGAGCAGACGCGAGAGATCGCGAATCGGGCCCAAGCCCTGCACCAAGCCATCCACACCCAGACCCCCGAGCAGATCCGGGGGACCTGCCAGGCTGCGGCCGCCGCATGGAACGCCCGCAGGGACGAGGCAGGCCAGGAGGCACGCCGGTGAACGCCGTCAAGAGCGGGATTGCCGAGCTTCACCGGCAGACCGAGGCCAACATGCGGTCCGCCGCTGACGCCGCTCGAGCCGCAGAGGCGGCCCACCAAGAGGCCGAGCGCCTCCGGCAGCTCCAGCAGGACGCTGGAGATCGGTCCTGATCATCTCCGCTGCACTTTCGGTAGGCCGCACTCGGATGGGTGTGCCGTGACGCCCGACGAGGCGCAGCGTCAGCAGCAGGATGAGCAGCTCCGCCAGGCGCGTGAGGCATTCGCCAGAGCTCAGGCAGAGAAGGCCGGCGAGTAGCACCCATCTTCCCTTACCTCCTACCGCCGTTCGGAAGACGCCTCTCGTCGCCTACCTCTCAAGACACTCCTGGCATGTGCCTGCCAGGAGGTGCGAGGGTCGTACTTGGCCCTCATAGGGCTCACCGCTAGCCAGGTTCCCTGCGCAGGCGATTCCTCCACATCTCTCCCGTTCAACGGTCGCGGCCAGGCCGCGTCTCGCCCGGACCACCGCACCGTGAGCTCAGGGTGCCGAGGCCGTCGGCCCGGAGCGCCAGCCCGTTGTTCTGCCCGTCGCCCGTCCGAAAGGCCGCGCACATGACGCTCGACCAGATGTTCTTCTCCTTCTTCGCCACCAGTGCGGCCACGTCGTTCTGGCTGCTGTTGGCGATAGGCGCCAAGACCTACCTCATCCCGCTCGACCGCGACCGATCGGAGGACCACGATGAATGACGCTGCTGCCCCGACCTGCGGAAAGGGTGACCGAGTGGCCGTCACGCCCGAGGTCCCCCGGCGCCCCCTGTACGACCCCACAGCCGCGGAGCAACCCGAGGTGCTGGACGACTTCTGGATCAGACCCGCCCCGGCGAACGGCGGGGACGGCCTGACGGAGCTGGCGCAGGAGCTGCGCCAGGCCCGATTGGACGCCGCGATCCCTCTCAAGGCCGATGACGCGGACCATCTGATCGACTGGCCGCGTGTGCGCCACGCGACCGCCCGCCTCAAGCGTGCGGTGCAGGCCTGGCCGAACGCGGCTGCCGTCGGCATCTCACTGGCGGGGCCGGCCTGGCTGTGGAGCGGCGTCGTCAAAAGCTGCTCGATGTCGTTCACCCCGGCCGCCGATGTTGCCGACCCGGGCTTGTGCCTGGGGCTGATGACGCTCGCTGGGGTACCGGTCGTCGGCCGCTGGGTGCGGGGCATTCGCGTCCTGCGCCCGCTCGTGCGGCTGGCGTCCTGGTCGGTCGTGATCGGCACCCTTTCCTACGCGCCGGCCCGTGCCTGGGCCCTCGCGCTGCTGTCCGCCATCATCACGGGGGTATTCCAGTGAGCCTGACCGGCATCGAGATCACCCACACCGTCACCCGCGCCGGATCCGCGATCGGGTTCGCGGTGTTCATCGGCACCTGGGCGTTCCTCTTCTTCAAGCACAAGCGGAAGTTCACCGCGCTGAAGAGGAAGAAGTACCTGGTCCCCTACGTCTGGGGCCTGGGCGTGATGGTCCTGGCCTCCGCCTGCACGGGCGGCCTGCTCGGCCTGGTGTCGGGCTTCACCACCGGCACCGGCAACCAGAGCGGGGCGCTGGCCAGCAAGGGCATGGTCGGCGGCGAAGGTGCCGTCGCCGTAGCCCAGCACGGACAGCTGACGTTCTCGGGCTCCTGGATCGCACTGATCCTGTTCGGCCTAGCCGTCGCATTCTGCTGGTTCGCCAAGAACATGGGCGAGCGCGCCCTGATGATCTCCGGCGCGTTCTCCGGCGCCACCTGGGGCCTGTCCATCTCCCTGGGCGGCGTCGCCGCGTTCACTGGCGTGCCGCTGTCCAACTGGCTCGGGGCCTTGATCATCGGCTGACTCCGGCCCGTGACGGTCGCATCCGATCGCCCGCCCTGCTCGGGGTCGTGGCCGGTCCGGGACCGCCACCCCGGACCGGCATCACCAACCCGCTACTGGAGCCTGGAGGCCCTGTTGAGCATCGAAGCCGAGACCGCCCCCTCCGCCTCGCCCCCCGAGAGCGCCGCCGTATCCCACCAGAGGACCACCCCGCCCGACGAGAATGCAGGGCCGAACGAGACCGACGAGAGGAATCCGAACCCCGTGACTGCCCGGGCCAGGACCCAGGCCCGGCGCACGGGCGACGGCGCCCGCCTGCTCGGCCAGTGGGCCGGTCACTGGGGATCGACGGCCGATCAGTCCGGCGAGGAAATCCGCCGCCGTATCGTCGCCGTCCAACTGGAAGGCCACACCGAGCGCCGCGACGAACTCGCCCACGCCTTCGCCAAGGCAACCAAGAAGGTCGTGCGCCTGGAGGAGCAAGCCGCCGACGGCGGCCTCACCCAGACGCAACGCAGCGACCTGACGCTCACCCGGGAAACAGCGCGGCGCCTCGAGAAGACCCTTCGCGACATGACCAAGGTGGAATTTCGCGCCCGGCAGCCCACTGGGAAGCAGATCGCCCGGGCGCGCAGCGTTGGCCGGCTGCGCCGGGGCACCGCGTTGCTCGGCGCCGCGACCGCGACGGTGCTGCTCGTCATCCACCAGCCGCAGGTCGGGCTGGTCGGCCTGCTGGCCGGCGTCGGGCTCGCCTGGTGGACCGGCGGGCACCCGCCGCGCCTGACCCACCGCCCCGTTCCCCAGGATCTGCTGCTGCCGGAACTCGATGCACCCGCCGAACTGCTCACCACGGAGCCTCTGCCGACCGGGGCCGACACCGACGGCGACAACCAGGAGTTGTTCCCGGGCGACACTGGCAAGCCGTTCCCGATCCGCACCGCGGCCGACCCCACGATGGCCGGCGCGTGCGTCCTGCGCGCACTGGCCGCCGAGGGCCTGGCAGTCGGATCGGTGTCCGGCGTCACCGCCGAGCGGTGGGGCTGGCGTACCGTGGCCCACCTCACCAAGGGCAAACCGGGCGACCTGGTCGCGAAGCTGGCGAACCTGGACGTGCTGCTCGGCGTGCGTCAGGGCGGCGTGATGGCCCAGCCGCAGAAGTCCGCCGCCGGATCCGTGGTCCTGCGCGTCGTCACCGGTGACCCGTTCGACCCGCCGCCGACCCACCCCGTCCTCGCCCCGCGTTCGCGCAGCATCAGGCAGCCGATGGTGCTCGGACCGTCGATGGACTCCACCCCGACCGAGATCACCCTCGCCGGGCAGAACATCCTGGTGATCGCGGTCCCCGGCGGCGGCAAGTCCGCAATCATCCGCAACCTGGTCGACCACATTACCGCCTGCACCGACGCCATCGCCTGGGACATCGACCCCACCGGCCGCGGCTTCGGCCCGCTGCGGCGCCTCGCCGGTCGTAAGGCCTACACCCCGAAGGACATCGACCGGGCGCTGAACGACGCGATCCGCTATGCCAAGGCCCGAGCGCAGTTGATGGACGACGATGTCGACAACTGGCAGGTGAGTGAGGCCTCGCCCGCGATGTTCGTCTTCGTGGATGAGCACCCGCAACTGACGGCCAAGCAAAAGGACAAGGTCATCCAGCTGATGCGGATCGGCCGCAAGGCCCGCATCACCGTGGTCCTGGCCTCGCAGGATGCCACCGCCGACGTCGTGGGCGATGCCGTCGCCGACGTCTTCGGTATCCGGATCCTGCTGCCCTCCCGCAAGGCCGACGTGCCACTGGTCGTGGGATCGGACACCGCAATCTCCGAGGGGTGGATGCCGCACCGGCTAACCCCCTCCCCCGGTGAGTGGGACCTTGCGGACGCCGGCTGCTTCTACATCCTCGCCCCGGGGCTGACTGATCCGATCCTCCGCAAGGCCAGCTTCATGACGGCCGACGTCGCCAAGAAGCGCGCCGAGGAACGTTTGGCCGCAGGCCTGATCGCCCTCGACCCGGCCACCATCGGGACCGGCTCCGACGAGGACGGCCTGCCACCCATCCTGGTGGCGATCAGGGCAGCGTTCGAACGAGCAGCCGACCCCGAGTTCCTGCTCACCGATCAGGTCCTGGAGCACCTCGCAACCACCGACCCCGCGTGGTGCCAGTGGGACGACCGGGAGCCCGCGTACCGCCGCCGTGAAGGCGCCAAGAAGATCACCCGGGACCTCAAGAAGGCGGCCATCGAGTCCCTCAGGACGGTCCGGCGGACCGATCTCGACAAGGGCAACCCGCCATCCGGGTTCTGGCTGGCGGACGTCGAGAAGACCATTACCGACTTCCTCGAATGACCACTAAGCGTCACCGATCCAGGCTGGCGGCAATCCGTCCGGTGATCCGTCGCCGATCTGTCCTGGGGCCGGCGCGATACGGATCGCAGACAGATCGGCGACGGATCACCGGACTGATCACTAGCTGCGGCGACGGATTGAACGGATGAGATCCGAGCGCCCCCTCCCAACGCCCAAAAGGCCCCTGGACATTCTCCAGGACCGTCTCACAACTTGGCGGTCCGACCACATCAACACCACCTCCAGGCCGCTACCCAGTGTCACCAATCGGCAGAAGGAGACCGCCCGATGAGCACGACCAGGACGACGTCCAACCAGCGCCCTGCAGCATCCCGAAAGCCCGCCCCGGCCAGGCCGTCGACCATCGCCCAGGCCGAGCAGCCGTCCCCGCCGGGCCGCCCCGCGGCCGACCCCCTCCGGGCCGACGCCCGAGACCGCGCGGCCGACAATCTCGCCCCGGCGGAGGACATCGCTGGCACCCTTCACGCCCGCACGGACTCCGACGCCGACCACCTCATCCGGGATGCTCAGCAGCGCGCCGCCAAGATCCAGGGCGACAGCGAGAGGCTGCACTGTGCTGCCGGCGACGAGGCCGCCAGCCTGACCCGCACGGCCGAAGACCAGGCCACCCGGATCCTCGCCGACGCCGCGCTCGCCCAAGCCCTGGAGGACACCGCCGCACTGCACGGCCGGGCCACCGACCAGGCCCAGGCCGACGCAGACCGGCTCCTGGAGGACGCCGCCAGCCGCGCCGGCGGGATCATCGCGGACGCAGAGAGACTCGCCGAGAGGATCATCGGCGACACCTCCGAGCAGGCCGAGCAGCTGATCACCGCCGCCCAGGCGGCGGCGCGGACGGCCCGTCGCGCTGCCGACGCCGACCTTGCGGCCGTCACCGAAGAACTCCTCTACACCACCGAGCAGTTGGAGCGCACCCGCACCCGGGTGGGCCGCTACCAGACCACGGCGGAGAACGAGCTCGCCGAGCGCCGCGTACGCGCCGACCAGGCGTGCCGCGACGCAGTGATCCGCGCGGACGTGGCCCGCGCACAGGCCGCCGAGGACGCCGAGACCATCCGCGCTGTCGCCGCCGACCGGGCCAAGGAGATCCTGGAGAAGGCCGAACAGCAGGCCTCCGATACCCGCCGCGAGGCCGAAGTCCTGCGTGAACGGCTGGAGGAGACGGCCCGTACCGACGCCGACTGCATCCGCGAGGATGCCCAGGAGGAGGCTCGCAGGCTGCGCGGGGAGGCCGAGGCGCTCGTCGCGGAGCAGGCTCGGCTTGCCACGACTGCTCGGGGCGATGCCGAGGCCGAGGCCGAACGTACCGTCAACGCAGCCACCCACGAAGCGCAGCGGATCCTCGCAGAGGCCGAGGCACGGGCCGCCGAGGTCTGGGAGCAGGTCGGCGCGGCCGACGCTCAGGTGTCGGCGTTGCAAGCCGAGCGGGCCCGGCGAGAGGTCGCGGAGGCCGCCCGCCGCCAGAGCCGGATCCGCAGGGCCTGGCGGCTGAGCCAGGCGCAGCTCCCCGCGTTCCTGCGCACCACCGTGCTGTGTGCCGGGATCCTCTTCACCGCGCAGCGCGAGCACCAGCTCGCCATGATGGCCGGCGCCGACGAGATACTTGCCTGGCTGCTCGCCGTGTGCGTTGACGCCTGGGTGCTAGCCGCCACCCGCAGCAAGGTCTATCAGGAAACGCTCACCGCGCTCGGCGTCATGCTGCTGTGCCAGGTCGCCGCGATCTTGTGCGACCTCCACCTGCTCGGCGTCGAGCCGGACGGTGACGGGGGGTGGCGGGTCCAGTGGGGCATCGCGGTCCCGCTCGCCATGGTCGTCCCGGTGGTCATCTGGCGCGTCCATGCGCTCATGGACCACGCCAGCGACACCCACGACAGGAAGGCCGCAAGGGGCGGAGAGCAGGCTACGCCCACCGACGCGCCCGCGAACGCTCACCACGACTCGGCGCCGCTCCCGTCGCAAAGCGGCCCGCCTTTTTCCGACGCTCACGACGTCCTGCTCCCCGCGCAGAACTCTCACGGTCAACGCTCACCCGCTCGAGAGATCACCCCAGGTGGCGGGGCGAGCAACGCTCCCCCGAGCCTGCCGCCCGCTCAGGGCTGGACCGTGCCCGCTCACGACATCGAAACCATGAGTGCCGAGGCGCTCAGCCTGCTCCGCCAGGCGGTTGCCCGCCCGCTGTACGACGATCTGGACACTCGCCCTACGGCCTCCCAGATCCACGCCGCGCTCATGGCCCGCGGCTTGGCCAACCAGGCCACATCGCGCTCCACCGTCCAGCGGGTGCGCGATGCGATCGAAAGTCGTGAGCCGCACCTTGCCAAGCCCCGTGCCGTTCGATCCACGTGAACGAGGCGGAGTGGCCTCGGCCTCGGGCACAGGTCGGTGCTGCAGATCCTGCCTTGCACTGCTGTGCGGCCCACCACCCCAATCCTGCGATGCCAGTTCCCGAGCACCATCCATTTCCAGCACTGACAAGAGGTACACAGCATTGTGAACGCCATCCCAGTCCACCCTGCCTCGTGCTCGGTTGGGATCGACCGCGACCAGGTCTCGGCCCTCCCCGACCAGGCCGACGGAGGCGCCGCCACTACCTGGATGTTGACAGCGGTTCTTCGGTTTCAGGCTCTGCGCTTAGGGGCTGCGAGCCCCTTCCGGCAAAGAGATCGGTCCCTCCCAAGTGCGGTTGGCGCGAGCAGCGGTGTGATCCCGATCTCGAGGTGCGTCCAGTGAGGGAGATCGACAAGGTCATTGGTCAGCGCATCGAGAAGGGGAGGCGACGCAGGGGCTTGCATCAGGGACGGCTCGGGGCCGAGGTGGGACGCTCCGAGTCGTGGATCGGGCAGGTTGAGCGCGGAGTCATCTCGCTGGACAGCGTCAGCATGGCGGAACAGCTCGCCCGGGTACTTGGACTGACAGTCGATCACGTATTGGCCTTCGATGTTCGATACCCCGGCGCGGTTGTGGTAACACAGTCAGGCAGATCTCAGGCGGCGTTCCCGCCTCCACCTCGCGCGCCGGCGCCCGATGCGGAAAGCTCAGAGACTGTGCTTCGACGTAGTTTCACCCTCGGTTCGCTCGCCGGCCTGACAGCTGCCATCGCTGGTCTCTCGCCCGACGCCCAGGCCCAAGCCAGTCGGCCCGGAAACGCCGTCGACAAGGCGATGGTGGACGAGCTGCGGTCGATCGGTGCGTCCTACCGTCGGTCCTACAAGAGCTTCCCCGCCGCCAGCCTGGTGTCGGTTGCTCACCACCAGATCGAGCTGGTCACCCGGCTACGGCCGAAGGAGCAGCCCGCCCTGCTGCGTGACTCGCTTCTGACGCACATGGCCGAGATGGCTGCGCTCGCCGCAATCCTGCTGTCTCTCGACATCGCCGACCAGGAACAGGCCGACGCCTACAGTGATCTCGGATACCGGATCGCCAGGGAGATCCGGAGCCCTGAGCTGTGCGCTCTGCTCCTGGGTGGCCGGGCATTCCGCACCTCATACGGCGGCGATCCCGAGGGCGGCCTGGATTACGCGCTCGCCGCAGTGGACGCCGCCGAGGGCGGAGGCTCCGCACGGATGAAAGCCTGGACATACGCGGTCGCCTCCGAGATGTACTCCTCGACAGGCGACGAGTACGGCTTCCGCTCCTCGCTGGACGAGTCCCGCACCGTGCTGCTCGGACCGATGGACGACGAGCGGTGGAGCGGGATCGCTTGGTTCGACGAATCCAAGGCATCCGCCTACGAAGGCAGCAATCTGCTAAGGCTGGGCAAGTACGAGGAGGCACTGCCGTCCCTGGACGAGGCGCTTGACCGGCTGCCACCGGAGATGCTGCGGCACCGCTGTACCGCCTACATCGCCCGCGCCGAGGCCCATGCCGGTGCGGGGCACGTCGACGCCTCCTGTCAGGACGGGCACGCCGCCCTCGACCTGGTCGCCCATATCCAGCACCACGAGACCCTGCGGCGCGTCGGTGACCTCCACCGCAGGCTGAGGCCTGCAAAAGCGGCCGTGACGCGAAGCCTGGGCGAGCACCTGGTCGACACCCGCTCAGCTCTCGCAACTGCCGGCAGCCCAGTCTGACCTTGGGTAAGCCGGACTGGGGCTGGGCCGACCGAGAGGTCTGCTCAGCCTGCTTTCTTCTCGTTCGATCCCGCCCCTAGGCGAGGAGCACCTGGTCAGCACCGCCCTGACCGCGCATGGTCCAGACCATGGCGCACTTGGGTTGCGGGCCCGCAACCTGGCTGCTGATCTGCGTCGCGTCGAGGCAACAGTGTGGTCTCCGAGCCGCCTCGGAGGAGAACACAAGCCCCCGCTCCTCCGGGCCAACCGGCCAAGCCGCAGCGGCGCCTCTCGTGGGGCGCCCGGACCGGAAGGGAGAGTCAGGTGACCACAGCAACCGGCCGGCATCGGGGCCAGCACCGAGATCCGGTCGAAGCCGCGCTGAAAGCGCTGGTGGTGTCCGGCCACCTCATCGTGCTCGGGCTGCTCGGCGTGCTCGTCAACCAGCAGCAGCGTCACCAGCCCGTCGCCACAGCCACGGCTGCGGATGCCGAATCGCTGGCCCTCGTCGAAGCCTGAGCCCGGCTCACCCTCAACTCCTCCTCGACGTCGGGGAGGTGGCACCAACCCTGCACCGACAGCAGAAGGAGAACCGAAGTGGTCAACGCCATCTCGATCGCACCGGCCGCGGATGTGCCGGACGTCGACCCGTTCGAGCTCGACGTGACGATCACCACCGAATTCGGTGGCGGACGCATGCCGAAGGCGTGCGGGACCTCGGACGGCTGCGCGGCAACCTGCGCGTCGTCCTGCGCCAGCGCCGTCTGATCCACAACACCAGTCTGGGGCCGGGGACTTCACCCCGGCCCCAGCGCCGCCGTCCAGCCCCAACAGCGGAGGAACGGATGAACACCCGCTCGCTCTACCAGCACTCTGGCCAGGCCCTGCTGCGGGCCGCCACCGCCCCGCTGACCAGCGCCCCGAGCTGGTGGCCGGACCCGGCCGACCTCTCCTCGTGCCGTGCCTGGCTAGGCGAGGTCTGGTCCGACGCGGGTTTCGCCGACACGATCCGTGCGGCCAGCACCAGCCTCGCCGAGCGCATCGACGTCATCGCGGCCGGCAAGCCGGTGAAGCCCCAGCGAGTTCGCCGGGCCGCCGTCTCCGCCGCCCGCTACCTCCTTCGGGCCACCGGACGCCCGACCCCGTTCGGCCTGTTCGCCGGCGTCGCTCATGCTTCCACCAGGGCGGGGGCCCCGGAAGTACGATGGGGCACCGCACATCGGCCCGTCGCCCGTGTCGACACCGAGTGGCTGGCTGCCGTCATCGACGCCCTGGAGACCGACCCTGGTCTGCTGGACCGCCTCGACGTGGTGTTCAACAGCCTCGCTGCCCAGCGCGGCGGTCGACTCCAGATCGCCCTGGGCGGTCCGAACCGCGTGAGCATCCGGCTCACCAGCGTGATCCTCCTCGTGCAGGAGGCCTCAGCCACCCCGGTGCTCTTCTCCAGCCTGACCGACAAGATCGCCCAGGCCACCGTCGTGGACCGTAGCAAAGTCACCGGTCTGCTGACCGAACTCGTTCGGCAGGGATTCCTGATCACCGCGCTCCGCGCTCCACTGACCGTCACCGACCCACTCGCACATGTCCTCGACCGGCTCCACCAAGCCGGCGCGGCAACTCTTCCGACCACCGTTCCGACCGTGAGCGAACTGGCGGCGATCCACACCGATCTGGGCCAGCACAACCATGCCGCCCCGGGCACCGATCTGGCGGTCGAGCGCGAGGCGATCCGGCGCCGAATGCGGCAGCTTGCCGGAGCTGGACGCACGCCACTGGCCCTTGACCTGGTCCTCGACTGCGACGCCCGGCTCCCCGTCAGCCTTGCGGAAGACCTGGAGCGGGCCGCCGATGTCCTCCTCAGGCTTACCCGCCTGCCGACCGGCGACGCCGTCTGGCGGGACTACCACTCGGCCTTCTGGGAGCGCTACAGCACCGGCGCACTGGTCCCGCTCACGGAACTACTCGACCCGGCCACCGGGCTCGGCTACCCGGCCGAGTACCCCGGCAGCACCATGCCCCCTCCCGCCCGCGGCCCCAACGAGCGCGACGAGCGGCTGCTCGCACTGGCCTGGCAGACGCTCGCCGACGGCGACCAGGAGATCGCTCTCACCGACGAGACCGTCGATGCGCTGGCCGGCAATCGGCGTTTCGACTTCCGGCACGTCGCGCCCCACGTCGAGATCTCCGCCCGCGTCCATGCCACCAGCCCAGAGGCACTGGGAACCGGAGACTACCGGCTTACAGTGGCTCCGGCCCGCGCGGCCGGGACGCTGACCTCACGGTTCTCCATCGCCGCCACCGGTGACGGCCTCGCCGAGGTGTACAGGGCGGTGCCGACCCTCTTCGAGGGAGCGCTGCCCGCACAGTTGTCGTTCCCTCCGCTGTACCCGCACTCCGAGAATGTCATCCGTATCCCGGCGTACCTGCCGCACGTCATCACACTCGGTGAACACCGGCCCGCTGGGGAGGCGACGGATGCGATCACGGTTGACGACCTCGCCGTCACCGCGACCCGCGACCGCCTCCACCTGGTCAGCATGTCGCGGCGCCGCATCGTGGAGCCTCAGGTGTTCCACGCGTTGGCCTTGGACAAGCAGACTCCGCCGATCGCCCGGTTCCTCGCCCACCTCACCCGGGCGTTCTCCCCGTCCTGGACCGGCTTTGATTGGGGTCCGCACACCCGGCACCTGCCCTACCTGCCCAGCGTCCGTTACAACCGCACCGTCCTCACGCCGGCCCGCTGGCTCCTCTCCGCAGTCGACCTGCCGGACCTGGCGACTTGGCGCCGCCGCTGGAACTGCCCTGCGGTGGTGGAACTGCGCGACGACGACCGCACCCTGCGGCTCACCCTGGACGAGCCCCTGCACATCGCCATCCTGTATGCCCACGTCCACCAGACCGGGCAGGCGATCCTCACCGAGACCAGCAGCCCTGCGGACTCCGGCTGGCTGGACGGACACGCGCATGAGGTCGCCGTACCTCTGGCCCGCATCGGCCGGGGTGCCGAAGCGCCGCTCGCCTGGCCGCTTCCCCGGATCGACACTCGCACCCACGGCGCCCTGCCAGGCCTTCCGACCGGCCGCTGGCTGAACGCGAAGGTCCCCACCCACCCGGAGCGATTCACCGAGATCGTCACCGACCATCTGCCCGGTCTCCTCAACTACCTCGACCAGCCGCCATGCTGGTTCATCCGCTACCGCAGCCAGAACGAGAGCGACCATCTCCGGCTACGGCTACGCATCACGAACGGCAGGTACAGCGAGTACGCAGAAGCGGTCGGACAATGGGCGCAGCAGCTGCGGAACGGCGGCCTGGCGAGCGACCTGGCCTTCGACACGTACACACCGGAGACCGGCCGTTACGGCACCGGCCAGGCCTTGGACGCCGCCGAGGAAGTCTTCGCCGCCGACTCTCGTCTGGTCGTGGCTCAACTGCGACGCCTTTCGCCGGACATCATCCACCCGAGCGCCTTGGTCGCGCTCAACATGCTGCACATCACCGACGCCTTCCTCGGACCGGCCAACGCCACCAGCTGGCTGGCTGTCCGACCCGTCGCGCCGGCCGTCGCCGATCGAGCGGTCGCCGATCAGGTGATCCCGCTTGTCCGCCTCCGCTCGCACACCCAGCTGCCCGGCTGGGCTGGCGAGATCGCCGCAGCCTGGCAGGACCGTGGCAGGGCCCTTGCCGCCTACCGACAGGCGCTGTCCGACAGCCCCGATACGGACACTGTGTTGGAGTCGCTCCTGCACATGCACCACAACCGTGCTATCGGCTTCGACCCCGACGGCGAGAGGGTCTGCCGTCACCTGGCTCGGCAGGCCGCCCGCGCTCGTCAGGCCGCGACGGCAGGCCAGCGGTGAGCCGGGCTCAGCAGCCGCCATCGGTCGAGCCGGAGCTGGGCTGGGGTCAGGCCTTGGCCAACGGAGCCCCCGGCATCGCACTGGAGCAGATCGAGTACGCTCGCTCCGGTGTTGGCACCTGGGCGAGTGCACATGTATGGGCGGCCACGATGACCCGCCGGCCGGTGACGGCGTTACCCGACGACGGCCTGTTTCGTGGCGCCCCGGCGGTGGCCTTCGTTCTCAACACGGCCCAGAACCCGTCCTACATGCGTGCCCTCGCGGCTCTCGACCGGCATGTCGATGCGATCACCCGCACCCGTTTGGACAATGCCCATTCCCGTATCGATACAGGGCAGCTGCCCCAGCTGCGGGAATGGGACCTGATCAGCGGGCTGACCGGCTTGGGGGCCTACCAGCTCACCCGGCATGGCGACACGGCTCTGATGCGGGACATTTTGGCCTACCTGGTCCGCCTCACCAACCCGGTCTCGGTCGACGGTGGAGTGCGGCCTGGCTGGTGGTGTGCCAACGGTCCCGCCGACCTGCCCACCCGGCACTGGCCAGGCGGACACGCCAACCTCGGCCTGGCCCACGGCATCAGCGGCCCACTGGCGCTCCTGTCGACCGCGACAAACCACGGCATAGTCGTCCCAGGCCAGGACGACACCATCGCCCGGATCTGCACCTGGCTGGACCAGCGCCGACAAGGCACCGGGACGCGGGCGTGGTGGCCGAGCATGCTTTCCCTCCCCGAATGGCAGACCGGCACCGTTCGACAGCGCGGACCTCAGCGGCCGTCCTGGTGCTACGGCACGCCCGGGATCACTCGTGCCCAGCAACTCGCAGGCATCGCCCTCGATGACACGGCCCGCCAGCAGATCGCCGAAGATGCCCTTGCCGGGTGTATCGGCGACCCGGCCCAGCTGTTCGACCTCACCGACGCAACGCTGTGCCATGGCTGGGCCGGGCTCCTGCAGACCACCTGGCGGGCCGCCGCCGACGCGCGGGACGACCGGCTCACCCGCCAGCTACCCAGACTTCGATCCCTGATGGACCGCTACCTGCGCGGCAGCGACCAACTGCCCGGCGCCGGCCTGCTCGAAGGCACGGCCGGACTCCGACTCGCCCGACACAGCACCCTTGTAACCACCCCGCAACCCTCTCGTTGGGACGTCTGCCTGCTTCTGGCCGGCTGACGCGACCCGCCCCACTACGGAAGGAAACCCTGATGAGCACAGCCACTCCCGCCTCGCCCGAGAGCCTGCGGGACTGCATGGTCGACATCATCGCGGCAACCCACCCACTCACCGCGCCGGTCGAAGAAGCCCTGCGGTCCGTCCCCCGGCACGAGTTCCTCCCCGAAGCAACCGTCGAGCAGGCATATGCCGACCGGAGCGTCACCATCAAGCCCAACCCGGCCGGCGGCCTGCCCCTCAGCTGTGCCTCGGTGCCGTCGCTGGTCGCGGACATGCTGGTGTGGCTGCGGGCCGAGCCGGGCGATTCCGTCGTGGAGATCGGGGCAGGCACCGGATACAACGCTGCTCTGCTGGCCCGCCTCGTCGGCCCCGAGGGCCAGGTCGTCACCATCGACATCGACGAGGACGTGACCGCGCACGCACGCCAGACGCTGAAGGCCACCGGCAATGGTGCCGTCACCGTGTTGACCCGCGACGGAGCTCTCGGCGCCCCCGAGCACGACCACCCCGCCCGGATGATCGTGACCGTCGGCGCCTGGGACATCCCGACCGCCTGGTGGGAGCAGCTCGAGCCCGGGGCCCGCCTCGTCGTGCCGCTCAGCTGGCGCGGCCAGGCTCGCTGCCTCGGTCTCGATCGCCGCGGCGATCAGATGGTCTCCGACGTCGTCGAGCTGTGCGGATTCGTCCCCATGCTCGGCCAGGACGGCGAGCGAACCATCACCATCGACACCGACGGCCTGGTCGCACTGCACTTCGACGCCGACCAGCCGATCGACACCGAGGCCTTGCGGGGCGTCCTGAGCCGGACCAAGACCCAGGTCTCCTCCGGGGTGACGATCCGCGGCGACGAGTCGTTCGACGGCGTATGGTTGCGGCTCACCGCCACCGACACGGCGACCTGCCGCATCGCCGCCGGCCGGGCCGCCTCCGACAACGGCCTGTGCACGCCCGCCATCCCCAGCCGAAGCCCCGCTCTGGCCGAGAACGACTCGGTCGCCTACCTCACCATGACGCGCCGCGAGATCGAGGGCTCCACCCGCTGGGAGCTCGGCGCGACCGGACATGGCCCGGACGGCCACCACCTCGCCACCCGCCTGTGCAATCAGATCCATGCCTGGGACCGCGCGCGAGACGCCCGTCCCACCATCACGCTCTACCCCGCCGGGACACCCGACGACAAGATCGTCGGTGGCTGCACCATCGACAAGCCCAGCGTCCGGATGTCCATCACCTACTGACAGTCGGTCGGGCGAGGTGGGACGCGGGCGAGCGGTTCCACCATTGCCTCCCAGGGCAAGCAGGGGTGAGCGACCTTTCGGGACAGAACACTTGAGCCTTTCGGCGAGAGGCCGCGGCGCTGGGGACGAGGTGTCCGGTGGCGGCGGCGAGGCCTGAGAAGCGGGTGCCGGAGAAGGCGAGGACCAGGGCGATGGCTGTGCCGGCGCATCCCAGGACCTGCCGAGGCATTCGTTTGCCGAGGAGGTTGAGTTCCGCACGGCACCCGGTGGTCCCCGCAGCAGCCCCACCACCGCCACCCACTGTCCGCCATGTGACACCACAACAGAAGCCAGCCATCACCTGCCGCCATCGTGCTTCGCCCACACGCTGCGCGCCCGCGCCGACAACCTCAGGCGCAGATCACCACCATCGAACTCCACCCACACACCCCACCTGCCGCCCGACCACCTCCACGATCTCGATCTGACGGCCGAGCATATGAGCGAGCGGCAGTTGCTCCGGACGATTCGACAAGACGCCCCCCGGCGGCCAATTTGTCGCTATCATGCACGAATGTCGCACTCTCGGAAAGTGATGCAAACGAGTCACGGAGCGCACTAAAGACGCTGGTCAGCGAGTCTGCTCCCCGCACCCGCGGGGATGGTCCCACCCGTGATGCCGAATTGATGCGGTTCTTCCCCTGCTCCCCGCACCCGCGGGGATTCCCCCGGGCCCTCACCGTCGGCGCCTGGTCCGGTGTCCTGCTCCCCGTACCCGCGGGGATGGACCCGTCCGCGCCGCCCAGGGCGATGCCCTATCCCCTGCTCACCGCGCAGGTGGGAGGCGGAGGCTCGGGTCGGGTGGCGAGTGAGGAAAGTGGGTCTGATCAGGGGCTCCACGACCTTGAGTACGGTCTTGGCGCCACGCCAGAAGCCGTCCAGCAATGCGGAGACCATGCTGATGGCCGTCGCCCGCAGCTTCATGGTGTCGTCGCGGGTGCGGACCAGGCCTTCGTGTCGTGGGAGAACGGGCGGGCGGCGCTGCGGTTGCGGTGCCACAGCCGCAGATCCTCGGCGGCGCCTTCTCCCGAAGCAGGCCACCAGGCGCTCGTCCGGGCGCTCGATCGCCACGGGTACGCCCCTCGGCCCGGCCGAGCCGGTGGACCAGGTCGACGAAGCCAGCCGCGGGGCGGGTGATGATGAACTCACCCTTCAAGCGACCGGATTCGCCCTGGGGCCACAGCGGCAAGGGCCCACTGGCGACCGCCGACCGGGCGTCGCCGCGTCGGTGGAGGGGCCCGTCAGGAGTACCAGGAGGCCTCCGTCGGGCGGGCCCGGCGGGGGATGTCGCGCGGGGACATCGGGTGGCTGGTGTCGTCGGCGAGCAGGGTGCTGGAGGGGTCGCCGCGGAGCGGGCCGGGGAGGGTCACCCGGACCTCGATGGGGCGGGGTGGGTCGGTGGGCAGGGTCGTCGTCAGCGCGTGGGTCTCGGCGTGGTGGCCGTGGATCCGGGTGTGGGCGACCTCCTTGCCGTCGACCAGCAGCTCCAGCTCCCGGGTCCCGCCCAGGCGGACCACGACCGTGACCGAACAGCCGGCCTGCTCGGCGTGGAAGTGGTGCTCACGACCCATGACCGGCTCCCTCGGTACGGCTCCCTCGGTACGGCAGACGGGGCTATCTCCACCCCATCGTGGCACCAGGCGCCGAAGGCAGCAGGTCGGGGCCGTACCGGAGGCCGCGCGGCAGTACCGGCAGCGGGAGCGGCAGGGAGCCCGGGGGCGGCAGCGGCAGGCGGAGCGGGGCACGCAACGGCAGCGGCCCGGGGAACGGGTGCGGACCGGGCGCCGGCACCGGGAGCGGGAGGGGATGCCCGGCAGGGGCGTACGGGGCGTACGGAGTGTACGGCGGGGTGTGCATGGTCTCACCTGGGCTTTCTGCCGGTCGGTCGGACGGAGGGGCGGGTCAGCCGAGGCGCCAGTGCTGGCTGGTGGCGCCGGTGTCGGTCTGCTGGACGAGCAGGTTCCCGGAGAGGCCGATCAGCTTCCCGCTCCGGACGTTGATGATCTTGACGTAGGAGCCGCCGGCGTCCGCCAGTCGCCACTGCTGGTTGGTGGCCGCGGTCGCGGCCGGCGGCAACTGGACGACCGGGGTGCCGTCGTCGGTGGCGGCGGCGTCGACGCTGATCAGCTGGTGGCTGTACACGCTGGCAATGGTGAAGGCGGTGGTGTCGGTGGCGGTCGGGGTGAGCAGCCACTGCTCGTTGGCGGAGCTGTGGCCGGGCCACTGGATGAGCTGGGTGCCGCTCCTGGTGGACCAGCCGGGTACGTCGATCACCTGGCCGCTCTGCCGGTTGGCCAGGGAGGAGGCGGCGGGCTTCGGGGCGGGCGCGACGGTGACCGAGCCGCTCGGCGGAATCACGACGGTCTGCCGGAAGGCCCCGGACCGCACCACGGTCGAGGTGCCGGCGGCGCCGCGGATCGTCGCGGAGGTGAGCGTGCCCGAGGCCCAGGCGAGGTCGACGGTGAAGCCGCCGCGCGCACCGATGCCGGTGACCTTGCCGGTGCTCCAGGCGCCCGGGAGGGCCGGCAGCAGTTCGATCGATCCGGGCCGGGAGTACACCAGCATTTCGATCATGGCGCTCGCGGTGCCGAAGTTGGCGTCGATCTGGAAGACGGTGGGGGTGTACATGTCGAAGAGGTTCGCGGCGGTGGAGGCCGTGCCGATCACGTCGAGCACGGCCCGGTACGCGTTGTCGCCCTGCTTCAGCCGCGACCAGCACAGCGACCGCCAGGCCGCGGCCCAGCCGTAGCCGCCCTTGCCGCGGGCGGTGAGCAGGGCGCGGGCGCCGGCGACCAGCGCGGGCGCCGCGGTGTCCGGGTTGACGCGGTCGCCCGGGAACAGCCCGACCAGCGGCGACAGGTGGCGGTGGCCCGGCTCGCCCAGGGTGTCGGGTGCCTGCATCCACTCCTCCAGGTAGCCGGTGCTGGGGCTGACCTCGGGCAGGAAGAGCTGGTCCTGGAGCTTCTTGACGGTCGCCGCGTACGGGGCGTCCGCGCCGAGTGTTTCGCAGGCGGTGCGGAAGTTCTCGAAGAGCTGCCAGACGAGTTCCTGCGCGTAGGTGATGCCCTGCTGCCGGGCGGCGCCGTGCTCGGGGGACCAGTCGACGTCGTCGATCAGCACGGTCCGGCGCCCGCCGGTGGCCGGATCGGTGATGGTCCTGGTGACCAGCCGGGCCTCCCAGAACTCGCAGGCGCCCTTGAGGACGGGGTGGATCTTGCGGAGGTGCTCCCGGTCCTGGGTGTACTCGTAGTGCTCGAAGAGCGAGTTGCACAGCCAGGCGTTGCCGGCGGGGTGCCAGTTCCACCCCAGGCCGCCGTAGATGTTCGCCGAGATCGCCGTGGTCCAACCGGCCACCTTCCCGGAGGAGTTGCGGTAGTTCGCGTTGGCGCGACTGTTGAACAGCGCCTGGGTCCGGGCGGTCCAGGACGGCAGCTGGCTCAGGCAGTAGTCGGTGAGCGCGTCGAAGCAGGACGGCAGGCCGGCCCGGTCGGGCAGCCAGTAGTTCATCTGCAGGTTGATGTCGGTGTGGTAGTCGCCCATCCACTGGTCGGCGCCGTTGTGGTCCAGCCACAGGCCCTGGAGGTTCGTGGGCAGGCCGCCGCGCGAGCCCGTGATCGTCAGGTAGCGGCCGAACTGCAGGTAGGCGGCCTCCAGTTCGGGGTCCGGCGCGCCGGGGGAAGTCCCGCGGGCCCTGAGCCGCGAGGCGGTGTCCAGCGCGCGCTGCGCGGGGCTGGACCGGCCGAGATCGACCGACATCGTGGTGAAGAGCTTCCGGTAGTCCGCCACATGGGTGCCCAGCAGCGTCGCCCCCGCCACCGCGGCGCCGGCCCGCGCCTTCGCCTCGGCGAGGGCCTTCGGGTCCGCTGCCGGATCCATGTACGACCTGGCCTCGTCCGGGAGGTAGTTGGTACCGCCGGCCAGCACCACGAGGACCTCGGCGCAGCCGGTGAACGTCACGGAGGACCCGGTGGCGGAGATCGTCCCGGTGCTGCTCGCCGCGGTGACGGCGGCGGCGTACTTCAGGTTGTTCGCGAGCCTGCCGCCGAACGAGGCGACCTGGCCGGCCGCGGCGGTGGTGGCGTCCCCGTGCGCGCTGTTGAGGGCGAGGGTGCCGGTGTAGCTGCCGCCACCGCTCTGGGTGAGTCGGACGACCAGCGCGTCGTCGGGGTGGCTGATGTAGATCTCGCGCCGGTAGGTCACCGCGCCCAGGGTGTAACTCACGCGTACGACGCCGTTGCCGAGGTCGAGCTCGCGCCGGTAGTCGGTGACCCGGCCCCGGGCGTGGGCGGGTATGTCGATGTACAGCTTGGCGAGCAGCTGGAAGCTCCCGAACCTGGCCTCGTCGTAGGGGAACTGTCCGCCGCCGTCCAGCTGCGCGTTCGGTGTGCCGGTCCACAGGGAGGCGTCGCTCAGGTGGAGGAAGTCGCGTGCCGGGTCGCCGCCGACCAGGGCGCCGAGCCTTCCGTTGCCGATGGGCAGCCCTTCCGAGAGGATCCTGCCCTCGGTCGCCGGGGCGGTGTACCAGAGGGTCGTCGCCTCGCCGTCGGGTACGGGCTGCGTGCCCGACGGTCGGGTCTCCGAGCCGGCGGCGCTGAAGACGGGCACGCTCGCGATCGCAAGCAGGGCGGCGAGCGACCCGCCGGCCTTGAGGACGTTGCGGCGCGTGCGCCCACGCCGGTGCCTCCCGGGATCGCCCTGGCAGGCGGGAAGGGGGGTGCTCATCGGTACGGCTCCCGGTGGTCGCGTGGGCGGGCGATGACGGCGCGGAGGATCCGCCCGGTGCATCGGGAGCAGTCCCGTCGACCGGTGTGGGTCGAGCGTAGAAGTGACTCGGCGCCGGGTCGGCGACGCTCAGGGGGCGCTAACGGTGCCCTAAGGTTCCGCTCAACCGCGGGCCGCCGCCGGCCCCGTTCCCGGGTCAGCCGAGGCGGGAGACCTGGTAGTGGCCGATCAGGCGCCCCTGCGGCGTCCGCTCGACCAGCACGCTGAGGTAGACGGTGAGCGTGGGGCGGTCGGTGAACGCGAAGTCGACGCTCAGGTAGCCGAGCACCAGGTCGTCGGCCGGCTGCCGGGTTTCGAGGATCCGGTAGTCGGCGGTCATCCCGAGCGGCTGGGAGTCGTAGTAGGCGGCGATGCCCGGCCGGCCGACGGTGTAGGGGTGCAGGCCCTGGAAGATCGCGTCCTCGGTGAAGCAGGCGGCGACCCGCTCGGGGGCGTGCGCGTCGACGGCGGCCTTCCATTCGTCGAGGATGCTGCGCAGTGCCTGCTCGTGGTCCGCTGTGGTGTTCATCGGAGTTCCTCTCTCGTGATCCGCGCCGGTGCTCGGTGCCGGTGCTCGCCCCCGGTGCTCAGCGCCCGGCGCTCCGGCCGCCGTCGACGTGCAGGATCTCGCCGGTGACGAACGGGGCGTTCTCCAGGAAGACGACCGCGTCCACCACCTCGGTGACCTCGCCCATCCGGCCCAGTGGATGCAGCGCGGCGAGGGCGTCCCGCGTCTCGGCCGAGTAGGCCGGGGCGCGGATGACGCCCAGCGAGACGGTGTTGACCCGGATGCCGCGGGCCGCGTACTCGATCGCCAGCGAGCGGGTGACCGCGTTCAGCCCGCCCTTGGTGAGCGAGGCGAGCGCCGAGGGGACCCGGGAGTCCGCGTGGTCGACCAGGCTGGTGGAGATGTTGACCAGGTGGCCGCCGCCTTCGCGGGCGAGCATCGCGGCGATCGCGCTGCGGGAGACCTCGAAGAAGCCGCGGAGGTTCACCCCGGTCACGGCTTCGTAGTCCTCGTCGGTGTAGTCGGTGAACGGCTTCGCGATGTAGATCCCGGCGTTGTTGATCAGGGTGTCCACCCGGCCGAAGCGCTCCAGCGCCTGCTCGACCACCCGGGCGCCGACGCCCGGCTCGGCCAGGTCGCCCCGCACCGCCAGCACCTCGGGGTCCGCGGACGGGGCGATGGACCGGGACACGGCGACCACCGCGTGGCCGAGCTCGCGGTAGGCGGTGAGCAGCGCGGCGCCGATGCCCTGGGAGGCGCCGGTGACGACGGTGACCTTCCGGTCGGTGCTCATCCGGTGCCGGCGGGGCCGCCGGGGCCGGCGGGGTCGTTGGGGTGCGGGGAGAGCGGGGTGACCTCGTCGGTGCGCCAGATCCGCAGCGGCATCGAGGCGAGGACCTCCTCCAGCCGGTCGGCGTCGGCGGCGGCGAAGAGCCCGAGCGTGCGCCACTCGCCCGGTTGCAGCGGTGGGCGCCACAGCCGGAGCAGGTGCCCTTGCGCCGCGAGCTCCCGTGACCGGGCGGCCTCGCGGGTGCGGATGTCCTCGACGGCCTGTTCCGAGGTCCCGTCCGGGACGTGGGTGGTCATCGTGACCAGGTACTCCATGATCATCTCCTTCTGGGGCGTGACCCCCTCCAGCATCCGGCCTCGCCGCGCCCCCCGCTCGCGCGGACCCACCGGCCCGCTCGGCCGGACGGGTGAGCGCGGGGTCAGCGCCCGCCGACGCCGACCGAATCAACTGTCCTCCGAGGAAAGGCTGTTGAGGCGGCATCCGGCGGTCCCGTCCGTACACTGAAGGCAACGAGTACGTCGTCGACAGTTGCGCCGATTCCACGGCGAGGCCATGACCGGCTCCTCGTTCCACCACCCCTCCTCGCCGAGCCCCCCGCCGGCATGATCAGGTGTGGGAAGGGGCTCGCCCTCAGGTCGACCAGGAACGCCACCGACGCGGAGATCCCCTCGGCCCGGCGCGCCCGGATCCTCAAGGAAATCCTCGACGACCGGAGGGAAAACGGTCGGATCGTCCCGCAGCACCGCGAGGTCGGTGACGGCCGCGAGGAGTTCCGGATCGGTGGGGGATGTACCAGTCGTCCATACGGTCACCGTTGACGTAGCCGGCCTCTGGGCGCAGCAGTGCAGCCGCCTTGAGGAGCCGGCCGATTACCTGCTCGGTGGTGCGCGCGATGGCTTCGATCGTGTCGGCTGCGTCGCAGGTGGCTTGCGTGGCAGCGTAGTTGCTCAGGTTGAACCTAGGACCACGCACACCAGGACTCCACACAGACCGGGTCAGCCGCCCGGGTGGGCGGCCGCCCAGCCGTGTTCGAGCAATGCGAAGGCCTCGTCGGCGGCGCGACGCGGCTCGGCGTGTCGCCGGATGAGACCGCGGGCCTCAAGGGCGAAATGGGCCAGGGCGGCGCAGCTGACGTCGTCCTCGGGGGCGCCGACAGCCTCGGCGATGGCCCGCGCCAGTGCTGCTTCGTGGCGCGTCCACATGCGGTGGGCGTAGTCGCGCAGCGCGGGGGTTTCCTGCACCATGCGCGTGAAGTCGGCGAACCGCGGGTCCGTGTCGTGGACGGCGAGCTCGGTCTGCTTCAGCAGGATGTGCTCGCGCAGGGCTTGTGGGATCGACGTGCCGGGGGTGCGGTCGCGCACGGCGGCAACGAGTGCCGCCTCCAGGTCGTCGGCCTGGTCGAAGACCAGGGCTTCCTTGCCGGTGAAGTGCTTGAACAAGGTGGTCACGGAGACGTCGGCGGCGTCGGCGATGTCCTTGACGCCGACCTGGTCGTAGCCGCGGTCGAGGAAGAGCTCGAGTGCGGCGTCGGCCAGGGACTGACGGGTCTGGGCCTTCTTGCGCTCGCGGCGCCCGGTCGGTTCGGTCACCCGCACACCGTACCCCAGGGTGAAGCAACTGCAAAAGTTGAGTCTTTGCACTTATTTGGTGACTGTGCTTTCTTGGTGAGGCCGAACCTCCCGGCGGCTCACCCACCTCCCGAGGGAAACTCCCATGAACCCTGCTCGCGGTCCCCGCATAGCGATTGTCGGCGCCGGCCTCGGCGGCCTCACCTGCGCCCAAGTCCTGCAGCAACATGGCCGCTCCGTCACCGTCTTCGAACGCGAGGCCACCGCCGACGCCCGCCCGCAGGGCGGCACCCTCGACCTGCACGCCGACACGGGTCAGGCCGCCCTGCGTGCGGCGGGGCTCCTCGACCGATTCCAAGCCCTCTCCCGCCCCGAAGGAGAGGAGTGGCGCGTGCTCGACTTCGCCGACGCCGCGCTCCTGGCGCATCAGGGGCCGTCCGCCGCCGGCGGCCGGCCGGAGATCGACCGCGGCCAACTGCGTGGTCTGTTCCTGGACTCGATCACCGAGGGCACGGTGCGGTGGGACCGCGCCGTCAGCAGGGTCATCCCGCTGCCGGACGGCACCTGCCGGCTGCTCTTCGGTGACGGCACCGCCGAGGACTTCGACCTGGTGGTCGGTGCCGACGGCGCCTGGTCGCGCGTCCGCCCGGCCCTGTCGCACGCCGCACCCCGCTACACCGGCGTCACCTTCGTCGAGACCGGATTCGACCACTGCGACACCCGCCATCCCGCCCTCGCGCGGCTGGTCGGCAACGGATCGATGCTGGCGAAGGGCGCAGGCAGGTCCCTGGTCGCCCAGCGCAACAGCAACGGTCACATCCGCGCCTACATCGCGCTCCGCGCGCCGGAGGACTGGCACGTGGCTGCCGGTGTCGACCTCGGCGACCAGCGGGCCGTTCGGACACACCTGCTGACGATGTTCGACGGCTGGGACGAGAGCCTGCGCTACCTCCTTCGCAACGGCGACAGCGGGTTCGTCAACCGGTCCCTGTTCGTCCTGCCCACCCCGCACACCTGGGAGCACGTTCCCGGCCTCACGCTGCTCGGCGATGCCGCGCACCTGATGCCCCCGGTCGGACTGGGCGCCAATCTCGCCATGCTCGACGGCGCCGACCTCGCCCACGCCCTCGTCACCGAATTCAGCGTCGACGACGCCGTCCGCGCCTACGAGAGCGTCATGCTGCCGCGCTCGATCGAGGCCGCGACGGGCAGTGCGCAGGGACTCGACCGCCTCGTTCCCGCAGCGACTTCCTGAGTCGACTCTTGGGCCGGCGCGGATCGGGTACCGCCGCGAGGCGGCCCAGCGGCTGCGGGTGTTCCCCCGGCCCGGCAGGCCGGGTGGCGGTGAGCTGGTCCGGGCCGGCGATGACGGGCGATGAGGAGCGGGCAGGCACGGTCCTCCGTCGTGGTGATCAGGGCTTCGACACCTCGTGATCACCCGGAGGCCGTGCCTGCCTCCGCTCACGCCTCGTCCGCGAACGCCACAGTCACGTCCACCACCTGAACCAGCATCAAGGCGGGCAGGTCACCCGAACGATACCGCTCCGCACCTCCCGACAGCCTGGTAGTCCGGTCGCTTCAACTCGGGGGAAGGCTTGGGCCGGACCGGGGAGACCTGATCCTCGGGCAGGAATCAACTCGCATGACGCGGAACGCCTCGGGCACGGGGTCGGGCACGGGGCTGGACCTGGTCTGACATTCTCCGGCAATATGGTTAGGCTAACCTTACCCTCGGCACCTCGCGTGCCGGCCCGGCCTTCCGTACCCCGACCCACCCGGAGAGCACCGATGCTGTCTCCCACCCGCCGCCCGGCCACCCGCAGGGCGCAGCGCCCGCCGACCGGCCCGTGGCCGGCCCTCGGAGGGCATGCCCGCCACGGGGCGGGGGCCTGAGAGCATGACCGAGCACATAGCCGAACTCCGGGGCCGGGTCGCGCTCGTGACCGGCGCCGCCCAGGGCATCGGGGCCGCGGTCGCCCGCGCCTTGGCCGACCGCGGGGCCGAGGTTATCGCGACCGACCGCCGGGCCACCGACGCCGCACCCGTCCAGCTGGACGTCACCGACGGCCCGGCCGTCGAGGCCCTGGTCGAGCGGGTGGAGCGGGAGCACGGCCCGATCGAGATCCTGGTGAACGTCGCCGGGATCCTGCGGGCCGCCCCGGCGCTGGAGATCACCGACGAGGACTGGGCGCAGACCTTCGCCGTCAACACCACCGGGGTGCTCCACACCAGCCGGGCGGTCGGCCGCCGGATGGCCGCCCGCGGGCGGGGGAACATCGTCACGGTCGGGTCGAACGCCGCCGGCGTGCCCCGTACCAACATGGCCGCCTACGCCGCGTCAAAGGCCGCGGCCACCATGTTCACCCGCTGCCTGGGCCTCGAACTGGCCCGCGACGGCGTGCGGTGCAACCTGGTCTCGCCCGGCTCCACCGACACCGAGATGCAGCGGGCGCTGTGGACCGACCCCGGGGCGGAGCGGCGCGTCATCGACGGCGACCCGGCCGGCTACCGGGTCGGCATCCCGCTCGGCCGGATCGCCAGCCCCGAGGACGTCGCCGAGGCGGTCGCCTTCCTGGTCAGCGACCGCGCGCGGCACATCACCATGCACGACCTGTACGTCGACGGCGGCGCCACCCTGCGTGCCTGACGCCCGAGCGCCCGACCGGCCGACAGGCCGGCGCGGCGCCCCCGCCTGCCGCCGGCGCGGCGGCCGGCGGCTCCATCCCAGCGACCACACGACCCCAGTGCCCGGGTGTGCCACACACCGGGAGGACGGAGCACCATGACCACGGCTTTCGAGGCCCACGACGCGACCGCCGCCGCGCTGCCCGCCGGCGGGGCGCTGCTGGCCGCCTACCGGCCTGGTCCGTCGACGGCGTTCTTCAGCGGGCCCGAGCACACCCTGCTGGCCCAGGGCGTCCGGCGGACCGTCCCGGACCCGGCGGCCGCCACCCGGCTGCTGCGCGAGGCCCGTACCGCTGCCTCGGACAACCCGATCGTGGTCGGCGCGATCCCGTTCGCCCCCGGGCGCCCGGCCCGGCTGTTCATCCCCGAGGAGGTCCGCCGGGCCGCGCCGGTCGGCGAGGACCCGCTGCTCCAGCTGCCGATGGACCCGCCGCGCGACCTGACCTGGGCCCAGCAGCCGGTGCCCGCGCCGCAGGGGTACCTCGACGCGGTCGCCGAGGTGGTCCGGCTGATGGCCGGGGACCCGGAGCTCAGCAAGGTCGTGCTGGCCCGGACCCTGGAACTCACCGCGCCCGGTGGGGCCGACCTGCCGACCATGCTGCACCGGCTGATCCGGCGCGACCCGCGCGGCTACACCTTCGCCGTGCCGGCCGGCGGCGACGCCACCCTGGTCGGCGCCAGCCCGGAGCTGCTGGTCTCCCGGCGCGGCGGCAACGTGGTCTCCAACCCGCTGGCCGGCTCGGCCGCCCGCAGCGCCGACGTGGCCGAGGACATGCGCCGCGCGGCCGAGCTGCTGGAGTCACCCAAGGACCTGGCCGAGCACGCCTTCGTGGTGGACGCGGTGCGCCGCGCCCTGGAGCCGTACTGCGACGACCTGGTCGTGCCCGAGCGCCCGACCCTGATCCGCACCGCCGCGATGTGGCACCTGTCCACCACCGTCACCGGCACCCTGCGGGACCAGGACACCAGCGCGCTGGACCTCGCGCTGGCCCTGCACCCGACCCCGGCGGTCTGCGGCACTCCCACCGACCGGGCCCGCGACCTGATCGGTACGCTGGAGCCCTTCGACCGCGGGCTCTACACCGGGGTGGTCGGCTGGGGGGACGCGGCCGGCGACGGCGAATGGGTGGTCACCCTGCGCTGCGCCGAGGCCGAGGGCGACCGGCTGCGCCTGTACGCCGGCGCCGGGGTGGTCGCCGCCTCCCGGCCCGAGCACGAACTCGCCGAGACCGGGGCGAAGTTCCGCACCTTCCTGCACGCCGTCGGACTGGAGGACACCAAGTGACGCTGTGGCCCGAGGACTTCGCGGCCCGGTACCGCGCGGCCGGCTACTGGACCGGTGAGACGCTGGACCTGATGGTCCGCCGGCACGCCACCGAGCGGCCCGGCCGGATCGCCGTCACCGACGGGGACCGGCACTGGAGCTACGCGGAACTCGACCGCCGGGCCGACCGGCTGGCCGCCGGTCTGCTCGCCCGGGGGCTGCGCCGCGGCGACCGGGTGGTGCTCCAGCTGCCCAACGTCGCGGAGTTCTTCGAGGTGTTCTTCGGCGCGCTGCGGGCCGGGGTGGTGCCGGTGATGGCGCTGCCCGCCCACCGCCGCGCGGAGATCTCGTACTTCTGCGAGTTCGCCGGGGCGCGGGCCCTGTTCGTGGCCGACCGGCACGCCGGCTTCGACCACCGGGAGCTGGCCGCCGAGGTGAGTGCCGCGGTGCCCTCGCTCGGCGAGGTGGTGGTGGTCGGCGACCCCGGCCGGTTCACCCCGATCGAGGAGCTGCGGGCCGAGCCGGCCCCGGTCGCCGACCCGCCCGCCGCCGCGGACCTGGCCTTCCTTCAGCTGTCCGGCGGCAGCACCGGCCTGCCCAAGCTGATCCCCCGCAGCCACGACGACTACCTGTACAGCGTCCGCGAGTCGGCCTCGATCTGCGGGCTGACGCCCGCCTCGGTCTACCTGTGCGCGCTGCCGGCCGCCCACAACTTCCCGCTCAGCTCGCCCGGCAGCCTCGGTGTCCTGCACGCCGGCGGCCGGGTGGTGCTCGCCCCCGAGCCCAGCCCCGCCACCGCCCTGGCGCTGATCGAGCGCGAGCGGGTGACGGTCACCGGCGTGGTGCCGCCGCTCGCCCTGGCCTGGGCCGACGCGGCGGCCCGCGGCGGCCACGACCTGTCCAGCCTGGAGCTGCTCCAGGTCGGCGGCGCCAAGCTCAGCGAGGAGGCGGCCCGCCGGCTGGGCCCCGCGCTCGGCTGCCGGCTCCAGCAGGTCTTCGGGATGGCCGAGGGCCTGGTCAACTACACCCGGCCGGAGGACTCCGAGGAGACCGTGCTGACCACCCAGGGCCGGCCGATCTCCGCCGCGGACGAGATCCGGGTGGTCGACGACGAGGACCGCGACCTGCCCGACGGCGAGCACGGGCACCTGCTCACCCGGGGCCCGTACACCATCCGCGGGTACTGGAACGCCCCGGAGCACAACGCCCGTTCGTTCACCGCCGACGGCTTCTACCGCACCGGCGACATCGTCCGGCGCACCCCGACCGGCCACCTGGTGGTCGAGGGCCGGGCCAAGGACCAGATCAACCGGGGCGGCGAGAAGGTCGCGGCCGAGGAGGTCGAGAACGTCCTGCTGGCCCACCCGGCCGTGCACGACGTCGCGGTGGTCGCCACCCCCGACGAGTACCTGGGCGAGCGCAGCTGCGCGTACGTCATCCTGCGCCCCGACGCGCCGCGGCCGCGCCCCGCCGAGCTCAGGGCGTTCGTCCGGGCCGGCGGCCTGGCCGACTACAAGGTGCCCGACAAGGTCGAGTTCGTCGTCGAGTTCCCGCACACCGGCATCGGCAAGGTCAGCAAGAAGCACCTCCGCTCCACCGCCCGTTGAGCCCGCTGAGCCCGCTGAGAGAGACCACCCCACCCATGGCACTGCCCACCATCGCCCCGTACCCGCTGCCCGGCGCCGACCAGCTGCCCGCGCCCAAGGTGCCCTGGACGGTCGACCCGTCCCGGGCCGCGCTGCTCGTGCACGACCTGCAGAACTACTTCCTCGACGCGTTCCCCGCCGACGGGCCGCCGCTGGCGCCCGCGCTGGCCAACACCGCGCGGCTGCTGGCCCACGCCCGGGCCCAGGGCATGCCGGTGATCTACTCGCACCAGCGCGGCGGCCAGAGCCGGGCGGAGCGCGGCCTGCAGTACGACTTCTGGGGGCCGGGGCTGCCCGCCGACGAGCGCGCCCAGGCGATGCCCGAGCTGGTCGCGCCGGCCGACGGCGACCGGCTGCTGACCAAGTGGAAGTACAGCGCCTTCGCCCGCACCGACCTCGCCGAGCTGCTCGCCGCCACCGGGCGCGACCAGCTCGTGCTGGTCGGCGTCTACGCCCACATCGGCGTGATGATGACCGCCTGCGACGCCTGGGCGCACGACGTCCAGGCCTTCGTGGTGGCGGACGCGACCGCCGACTTCTCCGCCGACAAGCACCTGGACGCCCTGCGCTGGGCCGCCGAGAAGTGCGCCGTCGTGCTCACCACCGACCAGCTCCTGGAGGGCAGGTGACCACCCCTCGGGAGGGCGCGGCCCGGCTCGGCGCCGAGCACGTCACGCTGCGCTACGGCGACCGGGCGATCGCCACCGACCTGTCGATCACCGTGCCGGACGGCTCCTTCACGGTGATCGTCGGCCCCAACGCCTGCGGCAAGTCGACCCTGCTGCGCGCCTTCGCCCGGCTGCTCAAGCCGGCGGCCGGCCGGGTGCTGCTGGACGGCGAACGGATCAGCGCGCTGCCGGCCAAGGAACTCGCCCGCCGGCTCGGCCTGCTGCCGCAGAGCTCCACCGCGCCGGACGGCATCACCGTCGCCGACCTGGTCGCCCGCGGCCGCTACCCGCACCAGGGGCTGCTGCGCCAGTGGTCCCGGGAGGACGAGCGGGTGGTCGCCGAGTCGATGGCCGCCACCGATGTCGAGGCGCTCGCCGACCGGTTCGTGGACGAGCTCTCCGGCGGCCAGCGCCAGCGGGTCTGGCTGGCCATGGCGATCGCCCAGCAGACCCCGCTGCTGCTGCTCGACGAGCCCACCACCTTCCTCGACATCGCGCACCAGATCGAGGTGCTGAACCTGTGCGCCCGCCTCCACCAGGAGCAGGGCCGCACCCTGGTCGCCGTGCTGCACGACCTCAACCAGGCCGCCCGGTACGCCACTCACCTGATCGCGATGCGCGACGGCGAGGTGGTCGCCGAGGGGCCGCCCGGCGAGGTCGTCACCGCCGACCTGGTGGAGCGGGTCTTCGACCTGCCGTGCCAGGTCATCGCGGACCCGCAGACCGGCACCCCGCTGGTCGTCCCGATGGCGCCCGCCCACCGGGCGGCGGCGCGGTGAAGCCCTCCGTCGCCCCGGCCCCGGTCCGCACCGCGACCGGGGCCGACGCCGCCGCGCTGCACGCGCTGTCCGCGCCGTTCATCCGCTCGGGGGCGCTGCGCCGGCGCGGCGTGGCCGACTACCGGGCCGCCGCCGGGGACTTCCTGGTCGCGCCCGGCCCGAACGCGCTGGACGGCCCGGAGGTGCTGGACGGCCCGAACGTGCTGGACGGCTGCGTCGGGCTGCGGGTGCTGCGCCCGGAGCCCGGGCACCCCTCGGCCGGCGTGCTGTACAACTTCTGCGTGCGCGGCGAGCGCCAGGGCTCCGGCCTCGGCTCGGGGCTGCTGGAGGCGGTGCTCGCCGAGGCCGCCCGGCGCGGGCTGAGCACCGCCTTCACCGCCACCACCGGCAGCGGCGCGCTGTTCGGGTGGTACGGCTTCCGCCAGGTACCCACCGCGCTGGCCCCCAGAGCCTGGACCGCCGGCCTCGACCCGGCCCGCGGCTCCCGGGTGCACGTCCTCACCCTGCCCACCGGCGCCTGACACCACCCCGGCACCCGGCCCCCGTCAGCGCCCCGAGGCGCGGGCGGGGGCTTCTTGGTCAGTTGTGGCCGGAGCGCCACTGACGGGCGATCAGCCAGACCAGGTAGCAGCCGCCGACCACCCCCGTGAGCACGCCCACCGGCAGCTGGGTGGGCGCCAGCAGGCGCTGGGCGGCGAGGTCGCTGAGGGCCAGCAGCACCGCGCCGAGCAGCGCGGAGCCCAGCAGGTTGGGCCCGGTGGCCCGGGTCAGCCGGCGGACGGCCTGCGGGGCGATCAGCGCGACGAACGGCACCGGGCCGGCCGCCGCGGTCGCGGCCGCGGTGAGACCGACGCCGATCAGCACCAGCCGGATCCGGACCCCTTCGGTGCGCACGCCCAGCGAGGCCGCGGCGTCGTCGCCCATCTCCAGCATCCGCAGCGGGCGGCCGAGCAGCACGGCGGCGGGCAGCAGCAGGAGCAGCGCGACGGCCATCGGGCCGCAGTGCTCCCAGCCGCGGGCGTTGAGGCTGCCGGTGAGCCAGACGGCGGCGCTCTGAGCGTCGCTGAAGGAGGCCCGGGCGATCAGGTAGGCGTTCAGCGAGGAGAGCAGCGAGCTGACGCCGATGCCGACCAGCACCAGCCGGTAGCCCTGGGTGCCGCCCGTGCGGGCCAGCAGGTAGACCAGGACGGACGTGGCCAGGCCGCCGGCCACCGCGCCGCCGGCGACGGTGGCGGCGCTGCCGCCGATCACCAGGATGACGGCCAGCGCGCCGGTCGCCGAGCCGACGGTGAATCCGATCACGTCCGGGCTGCCGAGCGGGTTGCGGGCGAGCGTCTGGAAGAGCGCGCCGGCCAGGCCCAGCGAGGCGCCGACCAGCAGCGCGGTGAGCAGGCGCGGCAGCCGTACCTCCAGCACGATGTAGCGGTCCGCGCGGGCCCCGCCGCCGGTGAGCACGTCCAGCACGTCGGCGGCGGGCAGCGGGTAGTCGCCCGCGGTGAGCGACCACACCACCACCGCGAGCAGCGCCGCCACCAGCAGCAGCCCGACCAGGGTGGCCCGGCGGTGCCAGCGCAGCGAGCGGCCGCCGGGCAGGCGCAGGGCGGACAGCGGGACGCGTGGGCGGGCGTCCGGCGGTGCGGCCGGGCGCGGGTCGGCGGACCGGTCTACCGCCGTGGTGCTGTTCACAGGTGGGCGATCCTCCGGCCGCGGACGAGGGCGATGAAGAGCGGGGCGCCGACGAAGGCGGTGACGACGCCGACCTGGAGTTCGGCGGGGTGCAGGACCAGGCGCCCGATGATGTCGGAGCCGAGCAGCAGCACGGGGGCGAGCACGGCGGACAGCAGCAGGATCCAGCGCTGGTCCGGGCCGCAGAGGTGGCGGGCCAGGTGCGGGACGGCGAGTCCGACGAAGGCGATCGGGCCGACGGCGGCGGTCGCCGCGCCGCACAGCAGGGTGACGGCCACCATGCCGAGCAGCCTGGTGCGGCCGGGGCTGGCGCCCAGGGCGTGCCCAGCGTCGTCGCCGAGCGCGAGCGCGTTCAGCGGCCTGGCCAGCAGCAGGGCGAGTACGGCGCCGGCCGCGAGGAAGGGGAGCACCTGGCGGAGCACCGCGGCGTCGACCCCGGCCAGGGTGCCGATCTGCCAGTACCGGAAGCGGTTCAGGGTCAGCGGGTCGAGCAGGATCAGGCTGTTGACGAAGGCGGTCAGTACGGCGGTGACGGCGGTGCCGGCCAGCGCCAGCCGGGCGGGGGTGGCGCTGGCGCGGCCGCCCGAGCCGAGGATCTGGACCACGACGGCGGCCACCGCCGCGCCCGCGAGGGCGAACCAGATGTACGCGCCGAAGCTGTGCAGGCCGAGCAGGGCGGTGCCGGCGGCGACCGCGGCGGCGGCGCCGCCGTTGACCCCGAGCAGGCCGGGGTCGGCGAGCGGGTTGCGGGTGAGCGCCTGCATCAGGGCGCCGGCGAGGCCGAGGGCGGCGCCGACCGCGATGCCGAGCAGGGTGCGCGGGATCCGCGAGTGGTGCACCACGATCCAGTCCTCGGAGGTGGGTTCGCGGTGGAGCAGGGCGTGCAGCACCTGCGCCGGCGGGACGTACCGGGCGCCGATGGCGACCCCGAGGACGGCGAGCACGGCCAGCAGGGCGAGGCCGGCCAGCAGCCAGCCGACCCGGCGGCCCGGGCCGGGCCGGGAGGTGGCCGGGCGGGCGGGCTCCGGTGCGGGCCGGCCGGTGGGCGCGGGCCGGCCGGTGGCGGGGGTGTCGGTCAGCTGGTCGGTCATGCGTGCTCGTGGTCGTCCTCGTGGTGGTCGTGGTTCTCCACGCCGCGCTTCCAGTAGCCGTCCACGTCGACCTGCTCCTTGCCCAGGCCGCGCTCGCGCCGCAGGTGCCGGCGGATCGGCTTGAGGGTGGTCGCCTCGCCGGCGACCCAGGCGAAGCCCATCCCCTCGGGGAACTCGGCGGCGCGGACGGCACGTTCGAGCAGGTCGGTGCTGCCGGCGGGGGCGGCGCCGCGGTGCAGCCAGGTCATCCGCAGGTCGGTGGCGGTCTCGAAGGTCTGCTCGTCCTCGGGGCCGGGCACCTCGGCGAAGGCGAGCACCTTGACGCCGGCGGGCAGCATCTCCAGCCAGCGGCCGAGCGCGGGCAGCGCGGTCTCCTCGGCGGCGAGCAGGTACCAGTCGTGGACGAAGGGGATCTCCTCCGAGCCGCGCGGGCCGAACACGCCGAGGCGCATGCCGGGTTCGGCGGCCGCGGCCCAGCCGGAGCCGACGCCGGTGCCGTGCAGCACCATGTCGATGTCGAGCTCCTGCTCGGCCCGGCGGTAGTGCCGCACCGTGTAGTCGCGGGTGATCGGCTCGACGGGGGCGTCCATCCAGGTGTCGTTCTCGACCACCGGCTCGACCGGCAACTCCTCGCCCGGCCGGGCGAAGCAGAGCTTGACGTGGTCCGTGGGCGCCTGCTCGCAGAAGCCCTCCAGCGCCGCTCCGCCGAGCGTCACCCGCACCGTGCCCGGGGTGACCCGGGTGACCCGCCGGACCTCCAGCAGGCGGTACTTGAGCGGATGGCGGACGATCCGCATGCGCGGCGGAGCAGTGTCGACGGTCATCGTTCAGCCCTATCCGGTGGCAGGAGTGGCGCAGGCCCGACGCGCACGCCGGTGCCGCCGTCCCGGACCCGCGGAACGGCGGCACCGGCCGACGTCGATGATTAGGTTAGCCTAACCTGTGATGAGCGGACCAGTCGCTCGCCCGCTCGGGGCTCCGGCTGCCGAGCCGTCATCGACCAGGCGCCCGCCGTCCAGCCGCACCACCCGGGGCATCCGGGCGATGGTCGCCGGGCGGTGCGCGATGACCACCAGGGTGCAGTCGGCGCGCAGCTCGTCCAGCGCGTGTTCGAGCCGGGCCGCGGTCGCCGGGTCGATGTCGGCGGTGGCCTCGTCCAGCACCAGCACGGCCGGGTCGGCGAGCACCGCCCGGACCAGGCCGAGGATCTGCCGCTCGCCGGCCGACAGGTTGCCGCCGCGCTGGCCGACCTCGGCGTCCAGGCCGCCGGGCAGCTCACCGAGCCACTCCCGCAGGCCGAGCTGGTCGACCGTCCGCTCGATCCGGGCCCGGTCCGGGTCGCCCTGGACCAGCGCCAGGTTGTCGGCGATGGTGCCGGACACCATCCGCACCTCCTGGGGCACCAGGACGATGCGGCGGCGCAGCTCCGGCTCCGGGATCTCCCGCAGGTCGGTGCCGGCGAAGCTGACGGTGCCGGCGTCCGGCGGGTAGAGGCCGCAGAGCAGCTTGGACAGGGTGGTCTTGCCCGAGCCGGTCTCGCCGACCACGCCGGTGCGGCTGCCGACCGGGAAGGCCAGCGTCATCGCGTGCAGCACCTTGCCGTCGGCGCGGTAGGCGTACTCGACCTGCTCGCAGCGCAGTTCGCCGCGGGGCGGCAGCTCGGCGCGGGTCGCCGGCCGGGCCGGTGCGGGCGCGGGTTCGGTGGCGGCCAGCAGGTCCAGCAGCCGGGCCAGCCCGGTGCGGGCGGTCTGCACCTCGCCGACCAGCTGGGAGAGGTCGGCGAAGGAGTCGAACAGGTTGCGGCCGGCGACCACGAACACCACGACCGCGCCGATGTCCAGGCTGCCTCGGCCCACCAGCCAGCCGCCCACCAGCAGCAGCACCACCAGGGCGAGGCCCTCGACCAGGCTGACCAGGTCGATCCGGTTCTCCACCCGCAGGGCGCGCCGGGCGGCCCGGACGGCGTGGGCGTTCTCCCGCTCGAACCGCGTGGTCCAGCCGGGCAGGCCGCGCGAGGTCTGGAGCGCCTCACGGGCCGTCAGGGTCTCGGAGAAGGTGGCCGCGACGGTGGCCTCGGCGCCGGCCTTGCCGCCGAAGGCCGCGCCGGCGTCGCGCTGGAACCACCGGGTGACCAGGAAGGTCAGCGGCAGGAAGACCGCCAGCTGGACCAGCAGCAGCAGCCAGGAGTAGCCGGCCAGCACGACCAGGGTGAACAGCAGGGTCGCCGCGGAGGCCACCAGGTTGCGCAGGTGCAGCCGGACGAACGCGGCGAGCGCCGCGACCTCGCCGGTGGCCCGGCGCAGCAGTTCGCCGCTGCGGTGGGTCTCCAGGAAGCGCAGCGGGGCGGTCGCCAGGTTCTCCACGCACTGCTCGCGCAGGGTGCGCACGACCTGCTCGCCTCCCTTGATCAGGAGCAGCTCGCCGACCCGGGCCAGCACCAGCTGGGCCGCGGCGAACAGCACCAGCAGCAGGACGGCCAGGCCGAGCGTGCCGCGCTCGCGGTCGGTGACGGCGTCGGCCGCCAGGCCGATCAGCGGGGCGACCGCGACCAGCGCGGCGGAGTCCGCCAGGCCCACCGCCAGCGCGACGGCCAGCTTGGCCCGGTGCGGGCGCAGGTACGGGGCGGCCCGGCGCAGCACCCCGCGCTGGTCGGCCTCGTCCTCGAGCAGGGGCTGCTCAGCCACGGCCCACCTCCACGGCGCTGGGGGTCACGTCGGCTTCCGGCCTCTCGTTCGGGGTGTCCAGGGCGCCGAGCGGCGAGCGCAGGCGCACCACCCGGTCGGCGGTCTCCAGGACGGCGGTGCGGTGGGTGGCGAAGACCACGGTGCGGCCGTCGGCCCAGGCCCGCAGGCGTTCCAGGACGAGCCGCTCGGTGGCGGTGTCGAGCGCCGAGGTGGAGTCGTCGAGCAGCAGCACCTGCGGGTCGCCGAGCAGGGCGCGGGCGATCGCCAGGCGCTGGACCTGCCCCCCGGAGAGCGCGGTGCCGCCCTCGCCGAGCTCGGTGGCGTAGCCGTCGGGCATCGCGCCGAGCTGGTCGTGGATGCCGGCGGTCCGGCAGGCCTCGTACAGCTGCTCGTCGTCCAGGTCGCGGCCCAGGCGCAGGTTGTCGGCGACGGTGCCGGAGAGCAGCACCGGGCGCTGGGCGACGTACGCGATCCGGGTGCGGACCTCGTCCAGGGCGACGGTGCGCAGGTCGGTGCCGCCGTAGCGCACGGTGCCGGTGGCCGGGTCGTCCAGGCGGACCGGCAGGCGCAGCAGGGTGCTCTTGCCGGAGCCGGTGGCGCCGAGCACGGCGACGAACTCGCCGTGCCCGACCTCCAGGTCGATCGGGGCGAGCACGGTGCGGCCGTCGCGGACGGCGCTGACGCCCTGCAGGGTGAGGGTGCCGGTGGCGGGCAGCGGGCGGGCGTCGGCGGGATCGGGTTCGGTGACGACGGGCAGGATCGAGAGCGCCTCGTCGATCCGGGCGGCGGCGACGTCGGCCTGGCCGCGTTCCAGCAGCCGGTCGACCAGGACCCGGGTGGCCAGCGTGACGATCGCCATCCAGGAGGTGTACGCGACCAGCGCGCCGAGCTTGAGCCGGCCGTCCAGCACGACGAGTCCGCCGATGCCGACACCCGCGGCGACCGCCAGCCGGGGCACGAACGGGGCGACGGCCGCCCAGCTGGCCTCGATCCGGGCGGCGATCACGGTGCGGCCGGTGACCTCGGCGCTGACGGTGTGGTGGCGCTCCACCAGCGGGCGGTGGCCGCCGGTGCCGCGCAGGCCGGTGCCGACCTGGAGCAGGTCGGCGACGGCGTCGGCGCGTTCGCCGTGCACCCGGGCCAGTTCGCCGCTGGCGGCGGCGAAGCGCTTGGGGAAGTGGAGGTTGACCCAGACCAGGAACGGCAGGGTGGCCAGGGTGACCAGCAGCAGGCTCGGGTGGAGCGCGGCCATCGCGGGCAGCACCACCACGAAGGTGGTGCCGAGCACCACCCAGATCGCCAGGCCGTGCACCCATTCGCGGACCAGGTCGGTGTCGCGGGTGGCGCGCATCGCGAGGTCGCCGTGGCCGCGGGAGGCGAGCGCCGCCCGGTCCAGCCCGCACAGGTGGCGCAGCAGCCGCGAGCGCAGGTCGGCGCCGACCTTGGCGTCGGCGTAGCCGGCCCAGTACTGCCAGCCGTAGAGGCCGGCGAACTGGATCAGCGCGGCGGCGGCGGTGGCCCCGGACCAGAGCAGCAGGGCGCGGTCGTCGTGCGGCGCGAGGCCGTCGTCGAGGGCCTTCTGGACGCACCAGGGCACCGCGAGCAGGGCGATCTGCCGGATCGCGGCGGCGACCATGGCGGCGGCCACGGTGGCCCGGTGGGGCCGCAGCGAGCCGCGCAGCAGGGCCCGGGCGCGGCGACGGCGCTCGGGGGAGAGAGCGCCGGGCTCCAGGTCCTCGTCGGCGAGTTGCTCCGCGGTCAGGGCGTCCGCAGGCGCGTCCGAGGGCGCGTCCGGGAGGTCGTCCGAGGGGTCGGCAACGGGATCCGTCTGTTGGGTGCTCACGTCGATCGGTTCATCCGTCTGGTCGCTGCGGTCAGGGTCCGGGCCCGGGGGGACGGCCGGTGGCCTCCCCCCGGGGAGCGCCCTCAGGCGCGGGCGGCCTCGGTCCGGGCGATCAGGCTCGCCGGGCGCATGTCGGTCCAGGCGGCGTCGACGTACTCGGTGCAGCCCTGCCGGGTGTCCTCGCCGTGCACGACGGTCCAGCCGGCCGGGACCTCGGCGAAGGCCGGCCACAGCGAGTGCTGGTTCTCCTCGTTGACGAGCACGAAGTAGCGGGCGTCGTCGTCCTCGAACGGGTTGGTGGCGGTCATCTCGTACTCCTTGGGGTTCAGAGGGGGGATCAGGGTCGGGTGGTGGCAGGTCAGTCGGAGCAGGGCGCGGTCGCGCCCTCGGGGCGGCCGAGGGCAGCGTCCACCGTCCGGTCGACCAGGAACTCCGCCAGGCCGGCGACGGTCGGCCTGGCCAGCAGGTCGGCGAGGCCGAGTCCGCTGTCGAAGTCCTTGCGCAGCCGCTGCAGCAGACCCATCGCCAGCAGTGAGTGGCCGCCCAGCTCGAAGAAGTTCTCGTCGATGCCGAGGGTGGGCAGGCCCAGCACCTCGACGAAGGCGTCCAGCACCGCCTGCTCGCTCGCGTACCGGGGCCCGCGCTGCGGCCCGGCCGTGGTGAAGTCGGCCGCGGCGGGTGCGGGCAGGGCGTTGCGGTCGAGCTTGCCGTTGACGGTCAGCGGCAGCGCGTCGAGGACGACGAACGCGGACGGGACCATGTACTCCGGCAGGCGCCCGGCAAGCATACGACGGACTGCGGCGGTGTCGGTAAGGGCACCCTCACTCGGCACCAGGTAGGCGGCGAGGCGCTTGACGCCGGGGGTGTCCTCCCGGACCACCACGGCGGCCTGCGCCACCCCCGGGCGCTCGGCCAGCGCGTCCTC
>NZ_JBFAQT010000026.1:57066-91142 GCF_040678895.1 Kitasatospora sp. NPDC049258 | reverse complement strand
CTTCGGCGTCGAGCATGGCCTGCAGCCAGGCGTGGTCGCTGACGGCGGCTTCGACGGGGGTGCCGGCCCGCACGGGGGAGAGCAGGCCGGCATCGATGTCCACGGTCACACCACGACCCCGAGCAGGTCGGTCTCGGCCGGCGTGGGCCGGACCGCGAGCGGCACGCTGGCCGTCTCGGGCAGCGCGAGCACGGCCCGGGCGATGGCGTCCGAGTCACCCAGGGTCACCGAGTCCACGCCCGGCCGGATCCCGGCCGCGGTCACCCAGTGCACCGACTCGGTCGGGATGCCGTAGGCGAACCGGCGCGGGTGCGCCCGCCCGCGGGCGTCCAGCAGCCGGTACGGGCGCTCGGTGACGGCCAGCCCGCCGGTCTCGTAACTCGACCCGCAGGAGGCCGAGATGCGGTACGTGGTGCACTGCTCGGTGTCCAGCAGGTGGCGCAGCAGCGGGTCGTCGGTGCGGCGCAGGTCGGGCTCGGGCAGCCGGGCCTCGATCAGCACCGAGGCCCGCACCGGCTCGCCCGGCACCACCTGGGAGCGGGCCACGAACGCCGGCCGCTCGGTGTCGATCCGGATCTCGGTGGCCGGGCCGGTCAGCTCCAGCACCCCGGCCTCGACCAGCGCGATCATCTGCTCGATCCGGGAGGCCGGCGGCCCGATCGACAGGAAGGCGTTCAGCGGGGTGTACCAGCCCTCCAGGTCGTCCCGGTGGGAGTTGCCCTCCAGACCACCGTGGTCGACCGCCAGGCGGATCTCGTTGCGCAGGTCGCGCAGCACGTCCAGGGCCGCCTTCAGCGGGCCGCTGACATTGCCGGCCTTGGCGTCCCGGACGTCCTGCGCCAGGTACTCCAGCAGCCAGTGGTGGAAGTCCGCCCGGTCGGCGAACTCCCGGTCCTGGTAGGGGCGGGAGAGCTTCTCCCAGTCCCAGCGCGCGGCCGCGGGCAGGTCGAAGCCGTCCAGCACCTCGGCCCGGTCCTCGGCGCGCTCGGCGGCCAGGTAGCGGGTGGTGAAGTCCTCCCGTTCGGCGCCGCGGCCGAGCGACTCCAGCAGGGTGGCGTAGTAGACGCTCTCCACCTCGCGGGCGATCAGCGGCCACAGGTCGGTGCCGAAGTGCACCCGCTGCCCGTCCTCGGCCCGCCGGCGCAGGTCCGAGATCAGCCCGGCGGTGAGCAGCCGGGGGAAGTACCGGCCGTACGCGCCCTTCTCGTTCTCGCCGCGGGCGTGGTACGGGATGCCGCGCCGCGAACTCGCGTACAGCTTGGGCTCCAGGCCGGAGGGCCGGTAGACCAGCCGGTCGCCGTCCTGGACGAAGCGCCCGCCGCGGCCGAGCGTGAACAGCGCCATGTGGTCGAAGAAGTTCAGCCCGAGCCCGCGCAGCAGCACGTTCTGCCCCGGTGCGACCACGCTGACGTCCAGGTCCGCCGGGTTGGCCGGGGTCAGGTAGGTGAGGTGGTGGATCCGGGCCAGACTGGCGGTCTTCGCCTCGCGCGGGGTCAGCCGGGCCGGCACGTGGCCCTGGGCCAGCACGATCGCGGTCAGCCGGTTCAGCCGGGTGCCGTCCTCCAGCCGGACGCCCTGCGGGCCGCCGGTGATGCCGTGGGTGTCGGCCATCGCGACGGCGCGCGAGGCGTGCACCCGCACGGTGACGTGCGCGGGCGCGCCGGCCACCACCCGGCGGAAGCTGTCGTGCAGGTAGGTGCCGTAGAACGCCCTGGTCGGGTAGGTGTTGGGGCCCAGCTCGGCGGCCTCGGCCAGGGTCGGCGCGTCGTGGCCGCCCGCCTCGGTCAGCGACTTCGCCCACTCGTACAGGGTCGGCCCGGGCTCGATCGGCCCGTCGACGTGCACGCTGTCGTCGGTGTACACGGTGATCTGCGAGGCCACCGTGTTCATCAGCAGGTGGCGGGACTGGTCGGTCCGCCAGACCTGCCCGGCGCCCGGCGCCGAGGGGTCCACCACGTGCACCGTCACCGCGCGCCGGGAGGGGGCGCGCCGCTCGTTGGCGCAGATCCGCTCCAGCACCGAGAGCCCGCGCGGGCCGGCGCCGATGATGCAGATCTCGGTCTGACTGGCAGTCACTTCTGCGCTCCGTTCTGGTCGAGGTGCTGGTCGAGGTGCTGGTCGGGGTGCTGATCGACGGGTCGGTCGAGGTGCTGATCGACGGGCTGGCCGAAGCTCCGGACGCCGTGCATCCAGGCGACCTGGTCGTGCAGCTGGGTGGCGGAGAGCGAGCGCAGCGCGGCGTTGCGGGCCCGGGCGGCCTCGCCCGCCGGGTGCCACAGCCGGATGCTCTCCCGGGAGGTGAGCTGGACCTTCGCGGTCCGCTCGCGCCGTTCGGCGTTGTACTTCTCGAAACGCTGCGGGAACTCGTCCGCCCCGCAGTCCAGCAGGTCGCCCAGCAGTACGGCGTCCTCCAGCGCCTGGCAGGCGCCCTGCGCCGCGTAGTGCAGCATCGGGTGGGCCGCGTCGCCGAGCAGGGTGACCCGCCCGTCGCACCAGTTGGCCACCGGGTCGCGGTCCACCAGCACCCAGGACTTCCAGCCCTCGCCGAGCTCCAGCAGCCGGTGCGCGTCCGCGCCCAGCGGGGCGAACCGCTGCCGCACGAACTCCTTCTCCACCGGCACCCCGGCCAGCTCCTCGGTCGCCCCGTTGTCGCTGCTGGCCGCCAGGTTGAGGTACTTGCCGCCGGCGATCGGGTAGTGCACGAAGTGGCAGCCCGGGCCGGTCCACCAGGTCACCGAGGTGCGCCCGCCGAGCTCCTCGGGCACCTGCTCCATCGGGATGATCGCCCGGTAGACGGTGATCCCGGAGACCCGCGGACCGCCGTCGCCGACCAGCTGCCGGCGGATCGCCGAGTTGATGCCGTCGGCGCCGATCAGCGCGTCCCCGGTGACCCGGCCGCCGTCCGCCAGCAGCAGGGTCGCGCCCGCGCCGTCCTGCCGGTAGCCGACCGCGGTCGAGTCGCTGCGCAGCTCGACCCCCTCGGTGGCCAGGCAGGCCTTCAGCAGCAGGCCGTGCAGCTCGGCCCGGTGCACCACCACGTACGGGTTGCCGAACCGCCGCCGGTACTCCTCGGTGAGCGGCAGGCTGACCACGTGCTCGCCGGTCACGCCGTCCATGAAGCGCAGCTCGGCCATGTGCACGGCCGACTCGCGGACCGCGTCGCCCAGGCCCAGGCGCTCCAGCGCGTGGATCCCGTTCGGTGCGATCTGGATGCCGGCGCCGATCTCGGCGAACTCCGGGGCGCGCTCCAGCACCGTGACCCGGTGGCCCTGCCGGGCCGCCGACAGCGCCGCGGCCAGGCCGCCGATGCCGCCGCCGACTATGACTACCTTGGACATCGTGGTCTCCTCGGCCCGTCAGCCGGCCACGCTGCTGCCGGAGGCGAGCAGCCGGGCCAGTTCGAGGCGCTTGATCTTGGTGGTCGCGGTCTGCGGCAGGTCCCCGAGGCGCCACTGCACCGGGTCCGCCATCGGCGGCAGCGTGGCGACCGCCTGCTGCCAGGCCGCCAGGTCCAGCGGCACGTCCTCCTTGGTGCACACCACCGGGACGGCCCGGCCGTCCTCGCCCGGGATGATCACGACCTCGGCCAGCTGGTCGAGCTTCGCGAACAGGGTGTCCTCGGCGGCCAGCGTCGAGCCGAAGCCCTCGATCAGGTCGACCTCGCGGTCCAGCAGGTGCACGCAGCCCCACTTGGTCCGGTAGCCGACGTCGCCCATCCGCCACCAGCCGTCGTTCACCTGGGCGTCGTAGCGGGCCTGCTCACCGAGGTAGGTGACGATCCGGCCGTCGCTGCGCACCTCGATGTAGCCCGGGTTGGTCTCGGACGGCGCCTTGCCGTCCCGGCTGACCACCCGGACCTCGGTGAAGCCGGGGAACGGCACCCCCACGCAGCGGCCATCGGCGTCCGGGCCGCGCCGCTTGGAGAACGAGCGGACCACCGCCGGGCCGATCTCGCTCTGCCCGTACAGCTGGCCGAAGACCGGCGCCCGGCGGGCCGAGGCGCCCAGCATCCGCTGCACGGTGCGCGGGTGGATGGCGTCGAAGGTGCTGCTGAACAGCTTGACGTTGGCCAGCGGGCGGCGCGGGTCGTGGGCCAGCTCCTCCCACTCCATGAAGGAGTTGGGGTGCGCCTCCAGGATCCCCGGGCGCAGCTGCGCGAACAGGTCGGCGACGTGCGCCGGGTCCGACTCGCGGAGCACCACGATCGGGAAGCCGCGGAAGAGCGAGATGGCCAGCGCGGTGATCAGCCGGGAGTGCACGAAGGAGACGTGCATCGCGATCGTCTCGCGGCCGGGGATCAGCGGCTTCACCACGGTCGCCTGCGGGCGGTAGCGCGCCTGCAGGGTGCGGCCGGTGTGCACGGCCAGCTTCGGCGTGCCGGTGGTGCCGGAGGTGTGGGTGATCAGGGTCGGGTGGTCGGCCGGCATGGTCACCGCCGCGACCCGGGGGGCGCCGGCCAGCGCGGCCAGCTCGGTGGCACCCTGGTAGCTGCCCGAGGTGAGCAGCACCTTCTCGGCGAACTCGAAGACCGAGGAGGGGAGTTCGTCCTCCAGCTTGGCCTGGTCGGTGAGCAGGAACGGCTCGTCGGTCCGGCGCACCAGCTCGGCCACGGTGGCGCCGTCGAGCTTCGGCGAGAGCAGCACCGGGACGGCACCGATCCGGGCCGCCGCGCAGGCGAGCAGGGTGATGTCGAACCCGTCCGACTTGTAGACCACCACCCGCTGCCCGGGGCGGACCTTGGCGGCCCACAGCCGGGAGGCGAAGTCGTCGATCAGGTCGGCGACCTCGGCCACGGTGGCCCGGCGGCCCAGCCCGGGCGCGATGTCGAGGTCGTGGTCCAGGATCAGGACGTTCGACCCGTGCTTGGCGGCCGCTCGCTCGAAAAGCGTCCCCAGTCGAATTCCCTGGTTTCCTATGCGCTGCAGAAACACCTTTCCGCCCTCTCATCCACAGAAGTGATCGATCAGTTCTTTTCGATGACGAGCTTGATCCGGCCGAGCGTCTCCGCGAGGTCGTGCTCCAGCTTCTCGGCCCAGTCGGCGAAGAACTTCTGCTTCTCGGCGGCGTCCATCTCGGCGGTGATTCCGCGGATTCCCTCGGTGGCCGCGCCCATCCGGAAGTGGTGCACCAGGACGCTGCCGGCGGCCCCGGCCGGCTCGATGTCGAAGGCCCACACGCTGTCCTGCGGGGTGCCGGTGCTGTCGTGCATGGCCCAGCGGAAGGTCCGGCCCGGCTCGGCGGCGACCACCTCGGCGTGGGTGTGCCACTTGCCGCGGACCACCGGGGCCCAGGAGACCACCTCCTCGGAGCGGAGGTTCTCGCCGCGGAAGACCGAGCCGACCGCGGCCGGGGCGCCGAGCACCCATTCCCCGCCGAGGCATTCGGGGCTCCACTCGCCACTGCGGGGGAGGTCGCTGATCACGGCATAGACGTCGGCCGGCACCGCGGAGACCTCGGTCTGCGACCGGACCTGGAAAAGCGGCGCGTTCTCGTTAGTGTTTTCGCCCATGGCCGGAATACTGGCCAGCGCCGCGGAGGGGGGTCAAAGGCGGTTCGGACGGTCCGTCAAGTCGAACACCCGAACTGACGGAGTCCCGCGGGGGTGTCAGTGCGCGGGCAGCTCCGGCTGCTGCGGCGACCGTTCCGCCGGCAGCTCCAGCGCGAAATGGAATGCGGTGACCGCCATCCGGCGGGCGTGGTAGAACCGGTGCGCCGCCTGATTGGCCACCCCGGAGTCCAGCTCGATCCGCACGCAGCCGGCCCGCACCGCGCGCTCGCGCAGCTCGGCCAGCAGCCGGCCGCCCACCCCGGTGGACCGGGCCCACGGCGCGGTCACCAGGTCGTCGACGAACATCAGCCGGCCGCGGCTGGTCGCGAGCACCCGGTGCCCGGCCACCGCCAGGCACCGGCCGTCGGGGTCGTACGCGGCGGTGAAGACCAGCCCCTGCCGGTGCGCCTCGGCCGCGAAGGCGGCGAACGCCGCCGCGTCCAGGCCCGGCCGCAGCGTCGCCATCAGCGGCGCCACGTCGGCCGCGAGGGCCGGCTCGCCCGGGCCGACGTCCACCATCCGCAGTCCCATCGGGGTCTCTCCGATCACCCGGCCGCGGCCGGGCGGTAGAGGCGCAGGAAGGTCCGCACGCCGTGGGTGACGATCTCGTTGACCCGGGCCGGCGGCAGCGGGATCGCGCCGTAGAACGAGGGCTGGGTCACGCTGATGAAAGTGAGCAGGTTGAAGTGGTCGGCCGCCTGGTGCGGATCGTCCACCTCCAGCAGCCCGCGCTCGGCGAACCCGTCGAAGCGGCGGGTGAGTTCGCGATGGGTCTCGCGCGGCCCCGCCTCCTGCCAGGCCTCCAGCACGGCGGGCCGGATCCGGGGCGCCTCGGCCTCGATGGTGCGCACCAGCGCCCAGTGGTCGGCGAAGGCGGTCAGCGAGGCCACCCGGTCGAGGGCGAAGTCCACCAGGTCCTGCTCCAGGGCGACGATCTTGCGCAGGTGCCGGTCGGCGATCTCGACCTGAGCCGTGGTCACCTCGCTGGCACCGGCCAGGATCACCTCCTGGAACAGCTGCTCCTTGTCGGTGAAGTGGTTGTAGATGGTCCGCTTGGAGACCCCGGCCTCGGCCGCGATCACGTCCACGCTGGTCCGGGTGAAGCCCTCCCGGCCGAAGACCGTCCGGGCCGCCCGCACGATGGCCTGGCGCTTCTGGGGCAGCCCCCGGTGGGCCGGCGCCTGCAGCGGCTCGGTGTTGGCGGCCATTGATGTCCCTCTCCACGATCCCGACGTTTGCACTGCATCGTGTAGTTTACTTCACACTTGACTTAAAGCTCGGTAGAAGTTCTACCGTCGGTCAGGAAGCTCGGACGATCGGTTCAATCGAAGGGAAGAGGCATCATGGCCATCCAGCTGAACCACACCATCGTGCTGGCGCACGACCCCCGCGCCACGGCGGACCTCCTGACCGGCATCTTCGGGCTCCCCGAGCCCAGGTCCTACGGCCCTTTCCTGGTCGTGCAGATGAGCAACGAGGTCTCCCTCGACGTGCTCCGCGAGGACGGCGAGTTCACCGCGCAGCACTACGCCTTCCTGGTCGAGGAGGAGGAGTTCGACCAGATCTTCGCCCGGGTCCAGGAACGCGGACTGCCCATCTTCGCCGACCCCTTCTACCGGGAGCCCGGCCGGATCAACCACTGGCACGGCGGTCGCGGCGTCTACTTCCGCGACCCCAGCGGCCACAGCCTGGAGGTGCTGACCCGGCCGTACGAGATCGACTGACCGCACCCTAGCCGCCGCCCGCCCCGGCCCCGGCCCCCGACCTGACAGACCGTCCGGCACTCTCCCGCCGCCGCGGCCGGCGGCGGTTAGCGTCGGGGACATGATCGGGATATCGGGGCCGGTGTTCCGGCCGGGTGACGAGGGATACGACGCCGAGCGGCGGGGCTACAACCTCGCGCTGGACCACCGCCCGGCCGTGGTGGTCGGCGCCACCGGGGCCGCCGACGTGGCCGCCGCCGTCCGGTACGCGGCCGAGGCGGGCCTGGGTGTCGCCGTCCAGGCAACCGGCCACGGCGTCTCGGTGCCCACCGACGGCCACCTGGTGATCAGCACCGCCCGGATGAAGGGGCTGCGGATCGATCCGGTGGCCCGCACCGCCTGGTTCGAGGCGGGCGTGCGCTGGCACGAGGTGATCGCCGCGGCCGCCCCGCACGGCCTCGCCCCGCTCAGCGGCTCCAACCCGGACGTCGGCGCGGTCGGCTACACCCTCGGCGGCGGCATCGGCCTGCTCGGCCGCCGGTACGGCTACGCGGCCGACCACGTCCGGCGGCTCGACCTGGTGACCGCGGACGGGCGGCCGCGCGCGGTGGACGCCGAGCGCGAGCCGGAGCTGTTCTGGGCCCTGCGCGGCGGCAAGGACAACTTCGGCGTGGTGACCGCCATGGAGATCGACCTGGTGCCGCTGACCGGCCTGTTCGGCGGCGGGCTGTACTTCCCCGGCGAGTCGGCGGCCGCGGCGCTGCACGGCTGGGCGGCCTGGACCAGGACGGTGCCCGAGGAGATGTCCTCCTCGATCCAGCTGATCCGCTACCCGGACCTGCCGGTGCTGCCGGAACCGCTGCGCGGGCGTTTCGTGGCGCACGTGCGGATCGCCTGGTGCGGTGAGCGCGCCGAGGGCGAGCGCTGGGTCCGCCCGCTGCGCGAGCTCGGCCCGACCCTGATCGACAGCCTGCGCGAGCTGCCGTACCAGGAGGTCGGCTCGATCCACCACGAGCCGCCGATGCCGGCGGCGGCCTACGACCGCAACACCGCCCTGCGCGAGCTGGACGCCGAGGCCGTCGACCTGTTGCTGGAGCTGGCCGGGCCGGCCGCCGACGCACCGGTCATCCTGGAGCTGCGGCACCATGGCGGTGCGTACGCCCGCGGCCCCCGGGTGGCGAACGCGGTCGGCGGCCGGGACGCCGGCTACATGCTGTTCTCCACCTTCCTGTTGGAGTTCGCCCCGCTGGCGGCCGTCCGCGAGGTCCACGCCGTGCTGCACGACAAGCTCGCCCCCTGGAGCACCGGCGGCTCGTTCGTGAACTTCCTCGGCATCGACGACACCACGCCGGAGCTGGTCCGGGCCTGCTACCCGCCCGAGGACTACCGGCGGCTGGCGGCGCTGAAGGCCGCGTACGACCCGGGCAACCTGTTCCGGGTGAACTACAACATCCCGCCGGCCGCGGCGCGCTGAGGGCGCACCCGCCGAGCCGCCCCCGTCCGGGAGTATCCGGGCGGGGGCGGCCTGCTGTCGGTGGCCGGTGCTTGGCTAGCATTTGACGGACCATCTGGCAGTACTACTTATTCCTGTGGGGGGCTGACCGTGAACTTCGCAGGCGAGCTGTGGGACGACGTCAAGGATCTCGGCGGCGCCGCCCTCGAGGTCGGCAAGGACATCGTCATGGCGCCCGCCGAGATCGCCCACTGGGCACTCGGCAAGATGTTCGGGGACGCCGACGCCGAGCTGAAGCGGATCGCCGCCGAGCTGGAGGCGCTCGGCAAGGAGGTCGACCAGCTGGGCCAGGAGGTCGGCTCGGCGCTCGGGAAGCTCACCTGGCACGGCGCGGCGGCGGACGCCTTCGTCGCGCACGCCCAGGGCCGGGTCCGGGAGCTGTCCGGGGTGGCCGACGAGCTGGACGGCCTCGGCAAGTCGATCGAGCGCCTGGCCGACGTCTACTGATCCGTGCGCCACCGCACACCGATGTCGCCATTCACAGAGCAGAGCAGGGGGACGGGCCTATGGGCAGCGAGCAGTTCATGGTTCAGCTGCAGGAGCTTGGCAGGATCCAGCAGGACTGGCAGAAGCTCCAGCAGCGGATGGAGGAGCTGAGCGGCAAGCTCGGCCACATCAAGGCGACCATCGCCAAGGCCGCCGCCACCGACCTGGCGGCCAGCCAGTTCGCCGGGATCCCCGGCTTCGCCATGGTGACCGGCCAGCTGATCCGGGACGTCGGGGAGATCAAGGACCGCGCCGAGCACCTCCAGCAGACCAAGGAGACGCTCACCAAGGAGCTGGCCGGCGACGTCGAGAAGATCAAGCAGGTCATCGGCGAGTACCAGGGCATCGAGCACAAGCTCGAGGAGGAGCTCAAGAAGAAGGTCAAGGGCGGCGGCGACCAGCCGAAGTCGCCCGGCACCGGCGGTGGCCCGCAGACCGGGATCGACGGCGCGGGCGGTGCCAAGGGCGGCAGCGGTGGCAGCGGTGGCCACCAGCAGCCCAAGTCGCCCGGCGGCGGCGGCGACGGCGGCGGCAGCGGCTCGGGCACCCGGGACGACTACCCGCAGGGCCATGGCACCGGCGACTGGAAGACCACCGGCAACTGGGACGCCTGGTCGCCGGGCAAGCACCACACCACCACCGGTGCCGGTGTGAAGGCCGAGCCCAAGACCGAGGGCCTGTCCAAGGAGCGCAAGGATGCCGTGGACCGCGCCCTGGAGCGGATCAACCACCGGATCGGCTACAGCCAGTCCGCCTTCACCAACGGCTACCGCGACGACTGCTCCGGCTTCGTCTCGGCCGCCTGGGGCCTGCCCGGCCCCGGCCTCAACACCTGGGGCCTGATGAAGGGCGACGTGGCCCACCGGATCGGCAAGGACGACCTCCAGCCGGGCGACGCGCTGATCGCCGGCGGCCACACCGTGCTGTTCGGCGGCTGGGCGGACGCCGCGCACACCCGCTACATCGGCCTGGAGGACAACGGCTCCCAGGGCACCGTCTCCCAGGTCATCCCGTACCCGTACTTCCCCGGCAGCGCGGGCGAGGAGGCCCGGAGCGGCTCCCCGTACCTGCCGTTCCGCCGCAACGGGATGCAGTAGCGGGCGCGGCCGGGCGGGCCGACCTGCCGTCAGACCGACGGGGCGCGCTCACCGGCGGCTCAGGCCGGCTCGATGTTCTGGTTGGCGCGGAACAGGTTGTCCGGGTCGTACGTCCCCTTGATCCGGGCGAGGCGGTCGTAGTGGTCGCGGTAGGTCGCCCGGACCCCGCCCCGGCCCTCGGCCATCATGAAGTTCACGTAGGCGCCGCCCATCGAGTACGGGTGCAGCGCGTCCGAGTAGCCGACGGACCAGTCGCGGACGGCGCCGGCGTTGGCCGGATCCGGGTCGATGCCGCCGAAGACCCCGGACCAGACCGCGTCCCGGTAGGCCCAGGCCGTCGCGTCCGGCGCGACCTGGTGGGCGGCGCCGTCGACCGGGTAGAGGTGCATGGTCGACAGTTCGGTCGGCACGTCCTGCGCGTACCGGGCGTGCACCTCGATCGCCTCGTCGGTGATGCGGTCGAAGAAGGCTCCGCGCCAGTACCACTGCAGACCGGGCGGCAGCAGCGGGTCGAACATGCCCTGCAGCGCGGGGTACGGCATCGGTGTCTGGAACTGGAAGGCGGGCGGGCCCGGCTCGCGGGCCGGGGCGAACACCGTGTCCAGGCCGTCCAGGTCACCGGTGTAGCACCACACCACGGCGCACATCTTGCGGTGGTGCAGCTCCTCGGGGAACGGCGGGCCGGGCGGGACCACCAGCACGGCGAAGAACCCGTTCAGCTCGGTGGGCGCCTGCGGGAGGAAGTCCCGGTACCAGCGGAGCACGTCCGGCAGCAGGTCCAGCGGCCACACCGTCAGGCCGAGGCCCACGGTGTCCACGGGGTGCAGCCGGAAGGTGAACGAGGTGACCACCCCGAAGTTGCCGCCGCCGCCCCGCAGCGCCCAGAACAGGTCCGGGTGCCGGCTCTCGTCCGCCGTCACGAAACTGCCGTCGGCCAGCACCACGTCCGCCGACAGCAGGCTGTCGACGGTGAGGCCGTACCGGCGGGTGAGGTGGCCGTGGCCGCCGCCCAGGGTGAGGCCGCCGACCCCGGTGGTCGACACGATGCCGGCCGGGACGGCGAGGCCGAACGCGTGGGCCGCGTGGTCCAGGTCGCCGAGCAGCGCACCGCCGGCCACCTGGGCCGTCCTGGCCACCGGATCCACCCGCACACCGCGCATCGGCGCCAGGTCCAGCACCAGGCCGTCGTCGATCAGGCAGAGCCCGGAACCGCTGTGCCCGCCGCCGCGTACCGCGACCGGTACGCCGTTCTCCCGGCCGAACCCCACCGCGGCCATCACGTCGGCCGCGTCCGCGCACGGCACGATGGCCGCCGGTCGCCGGTCGATCATCGCGTTGTAGATCTTCCGGGCCTCGTCGTACCCCGGTTCTCCCGGTCCGGTGACCGGGCCGCGGAGCGCGTCCCGCAACGACTGGTAGACGGCCGTGTCCATCGCGATCTCCCTTGCCACGGGCCGGTCCGCGACCAGCCGGACCGTACCGCGCCTCGATCTGCGGCTCGCCCCGCCCGGGCCCCGGGAGCGCGGGCGCGGGTGGCGGTGCGACAAGGACCGGCACCGGGTGAACCGCCCGTGCCTTCCAGCATGCGCCGCCGCCCGGTGCCCTGCCAGGCCGCCGGGCGGGTACGCCGGACGCCCCCGGAGCCGACGGGCTCCGGGGGCGTCGCGCCTGCCGGCGCAGGCGGCTCGGTGGTGGGCGGCTCGGTGGTGCGTGGGTGGGTGCGTGCGTGCGTGGGTGCGTGGGTGGGCGCGGGTCAGCGCTTGACCCCGACCCGGGTGGTCACGGACTCCGCGTAGTGGCCGTCCGCGACCGCGCCGGCCGAGACGTCCAGCGAGGTGACGTCCGCCGCGACGCTCGGGGCGAGCGAGAAGCGGAAGAGGTGGTTGAGGACCCGCCCGTTCGGGCCGTTCTCCAGCGGAGCGGCCAGCGAGGAGGTGTCCACCGAGACCTCGCCGCAGTCGTCGGTGACCGGCAGCTTCTTCCAGGCGCCCGCGACGAACACCTCGGCGCCCACGTTCTCGGCGCCCAGGGCCTCGTCGACGTAGGCGGTCTTGCGGGTCACCCCCAGCGTCAGACGCGGGGCCAGCGAGCGGAACGGCGCCGCGGTGAAGTTCCCGGCGGAGACCTGCACCTCGACCGCCGGACCGCCCACCGTCACCGAGGTCGGGATCGGGGTCATGGTCGGCATGCCCGCGGAGGGCCGGTGCTCGTCCACCACGGCGATCCGCCGCACGGCCTTGCCGAGGGCCTTGAAGTCGGTGGTCGACGGGACGTAGGCGTCGGCCTCGATCGCGAGCGGCGCCGGGCCGTTGTCCTCGGCGAGCCGGATCCGGTACTGGATCGTCCGGCTCGCGCCGGCGGCCAGCGGGAAGGCCGCCTTGTTGCCGGTGGTCGCGTAGTCCATGCCGGTGCCCTGGCTGATCGGGACGTCCGTCCAGGCGCCGCCGTCGTTGCGCTCCAGCGTCCCGGCGACCGTGCCCATGATGACCTGGCAGCGGGCCCCCGTGAACTGCTGCGCCGCGACCACCGGGGCGACACCGGCCAGCCGGTGGCCGGAGGTGTTGGTCCAGGTCACCGAGAAGACCGTCGGGTCGCCGCCGGCCGCCAGCTTGCGGCCCTCGTCCAGGCCGTCGAAGCGGACCGTCACCTCCTGGTCGGCGGTGCGCCGGGCGGCCGGCGCCGCCGGGTGGGAGCCCTGCTCGGTGGTCTCCGCGGCGCCGGTGTCCGCGGCGGGCACGGCCGGGGCCGCGGTGGGGGCCGCGGTGGACGGCGCCGCGGACGCGGTGGCGGGCGCCGGCGCCGTGACCGCGGTGCTCGCGGCGGCGCTCGGCCGCCCCGCCGCCGTGCCGGTCTTCGGGTCCGAGCAGCCGACCGCGCCGACGGCCACGACCGCGGCGAGCGGGACGGAGACCGCGAGGCGCGATGTCCACGAGCGGCCGGCACCGGCGGTGGCAAACTTCGCAAACAGGCTGATAACGGACACGTTCATGACGCGGTTCCCCCAGAGGCGTGGATCTGATCGAGAGTGTCGAGAGCGACCGACCCCGTCCGGCTCCGCCGGCCCGTTCCCTTGCTCTCACCCTGATAGACGTCCATCCCCCGGGGAGGTTGCAGGTGGGTTCAGAAGTATTTTCGAGCACCCTCGCAGCCGTGCCGACCGGGCGTCAGCGGGTGCGGTCCGGGCCGCCGCTCAGCCCCTGCTGGGTACGGACCAGGGTGAGCCGCAGCAGCTCCGCCGTCGTGCACTCCGCCAGCCCCGGATCCGCCGGCCCCGGCTCGGCGGGCTGCGCGCAAGGCTGCTGACGACCCTTCCGCGCCGGCCGTGGCGTCGTGGCGGTTCGGCCGGCGGCCGGGGCCCGTACCGGTTTGCGTCCCATCCCCGTGCACTTCCCTTCGGTGTTCGGCGAGGCCCGGGGCCGTGGGGCCACGGCCTAGTGGAATGCGGTGTTCACCGTCCGGGGCCGTGCCTCGGTGAGCAGCATGGCCGCGGGCAGTTCATGGGCGAGCGAGAGGCTCGCCTGGATCCCCTGGCAGTGGCCGACCAGCCTGGTGGTGCGCCAGGTGCCGCCGCCCCAGGTGAGCAGCCGGCTGCGGTGGGTCTCCGCGAACGCGCGGAACGGACCGGCCAGTGGCTGGTAGGGCGTCTGCGCGCTCAGCACCACCCGCCGGATCCGCAGCGTGCCGCCGTCGATCTTGGCGGCGCCGTCCATCTGGTAGAGCAGGACCTGCCCGAGCTGCGCCTGCACCGCCAGGCAGTCGATCGCCGAGAGCGACGGGTGGTAGGCCCCGCCCAGGTCCGCGGGCCGGAGGCCGGCGTCCTCGTCCGGCTCGACGGACACCGCCGCCTCGACGCGGTTCTCCGGCAGCCGGACCGTCACTTCGGTGATCCGCTGGGAGCGTCGGCGGTAGCCCTCGTCGTGGAACCGCTCCGCCCCCGGGCCGAGGGCCTCGTGCGCGGAGCCGAAGACCGCCGGGGCGCTGCGGATCGCGGTGAGTTCGTGCTCCACCGTGCACCAGGTGCGGACGGTGGCCAGCCGGCACTCGAAGGTCGAGACGTAGCCGCCCAGGCTCCGCGGCGCCGGGACGGTCTCGATCAGGGAGGCCCGGACCGGGAAGCCGCCGGGGGTGAGCCGCTCCTCGGCGGAGGCCCGGAACTCGTAGCGGCGCAGCCACATCCGCCCGCGCTGGGCGGGGTCGAGGCCGTAGGTGTGCAGCAGGTACGCCTCGCACAACTGCACGGTGAGGGCCAGCGCGTCGAGGCAGTCGATGTGCGGGGCGAACGGCATGCCGGAGGTCTGCCGGCTCCACTCGCCCGGATGGCTCAGCTCGGCGAGGCCGGCGACGCCGCGGCGGGCGCCGTCCGGTGCGCCGACGGAGAGCGGGGCGATCGCGTGGCGCACGCCCTTGAGGCCCAGACCGAAGAACCTCCGGTCGGCCGGGCCGAGGAAATCGTCGATGGAGGAAAACCGCACATGTGTCCCGTGCATGGGATCAGCTCACCACCTGGGAGGACGGGAGAGGGAGGGTGGCTGGGCCGGTGCGGGCGCGCGACGGTGGGGGGCGGCGCACCCGCACCGGGGTGGGGCCGGGGCGGCCCCGGCCTACGCCGGCCGGGGGGAGCCGGCGGTGGCCGGGGCGACCGGGTCGGCGGCCTTGACCGGGAGCAGGCCGCGCTCGCCGAGCACCTGCTTGGCGATCCGCATGCTGTTGTAGGTGCGCGGGAAGCCGACGAAGGCGAGGCAGTGCAGGATCGTCTCGACGATCTCCTCGGCGCTCGCCCCCGCGTTCAGCGCCAGATTCATGTGGAAGGCCAGCTGGGGCTGGCAGTCGCCCAGCGCGTTCAGCGAGGCGATGGTCAGCAGTTGACGCTGCTTGAGGTCGAGGCCCGGCCGCGAGTAGAGGTCGCCGAAGGCGAACTCCGCCACGTAGCGGCTCAGATCCGGTGCGACCTCGGCCAGCGAGCTGAAGATCGTCTCGCCGTCGTCGCCGAGCGCGGCGAGGTTGGCCACCCCGCGGGCGAAGCGCTCGCTCGGGTACTGGGTCATCGGGAGGAACCCCTTTCGGCTCGGGGTGGTCGAGGCCGGTGGCGGCCGGCGGTGAGCTGCCCGGCGGGTCAGGCGGCCGCGTGGCGGGTGGTGAACTCCTCGATCCGGGTCCACGCGTCGGCGCAGGCGTCCTTCCACTCGGCGAAGCCGCGGTCGAAGAAGGAGTGCGGGGCGCCCTCGTAGACCTTCATGTCGAAGTCCTTGCCCGCGTCGCCGAGCTTGCCCGCGAAGGCGGTGAAGTCCTCCTGTGGGGTGGCCACGTCGCTGCCCGCGATCAGCAGCAGCAGCGGGGCGGAGATGTCGTCGATGACGTCCTCGACCAGCCCCGGGGCGCCGTAGAAGCCGATCGCGCCGGCCAGCCCCAGGCCGCCGGCGGACAGCCGCCAGGACTGGCTGCCGCCGAAGCAGAAACCGACCGAGAAGACCGGGCCGGGGGCGACCTCGGCGAGGTGGTCGGCGGCCGCCTTGACGTCCAGGGCGATCTCGGCCGGATCGAGCTTCGGGAAGTGCTCCGACCACGGGAAGTCGTCGTCCCGGTCGCCCAGGCCCGCGGTCCGCCCGTAGTAGTCGATCGCCGCGGCGGCGAAGCCCGCCTCGGCGAAGCGCTGGGCCAGGTCCTGGTAGTACGGGTGGACGCCCCGGACGTCGGGGATGATCACGACGCTGCGCCCGTTCGGCTCGGCCGGGAGCGCGCGGTAGGCGTGGAAGACGGTGCCGTCCGAGGCGGTCAGCTCGACCAGGCCGTGCTCCGCGACCTCCCCCGGGTTCGCGACGCCGGGCGGCCTGCTGTCGGTGGGGTGGCACATCGTTGGTACCTCTCTCGGTTCGCTTCAGATCTCTACTGGCGGGAAGTCAAAACTGCGGCGCCGGCCAGGAGTGCCGCCGATCGCGCAGGTCAGCCGGGTGGTGCAGGTGCGGCGGCCGCTGGAGTCGCTGATGACGATCTCGTAGCTGGCGCTGGTGCGGCCCTCGTGCAGCGGCCGGCAGACGCCCGTGACCGTGCCGGCCGAGACCCATCGATGATGGGTGCATGACAGGTCAAGGCCGACGGCGGTCTGCCCGGGCCCCGCGTACAGCAGGGCCGCGAGGGAGCCGAGCGTCTCGGACAGCACCGCGTTGGCGCCGCCGTGCAGGATGCCCACCGGCTGGCGGTTGCCCCGCACCGGCATCGTGCCGATGACCAGCCCGGGCTCGTACCGAAGGATCTCGATGCCCAGCTTGGCCACCAGCTGCTCGTGCTGGTAGGCGGGGACGACAGGGACCGGGCCGAGCCGGCTGGCGGTACTCATCGCGGCTCCCAGGAAACGCCTCGGAAACAGCACGGAAACGGAATCCGGAATTGTCGGCCGGAGTCGCCCGTATCCGTCTTGGCACCATGACATTACCGCGACCGGTCGCCCCGGCAACGCCGCCGGACTGGTGCCGCTTAAGCAGGTACTGGCAGTGACAGCATAGCCAGACGCAGGCAGGGCGGTGGCGGGCCGTGCTAGCTTCGCCATGGGCCCGGCGAACGGGCTCGGGAATGTGATCAGAGCCGCTCGGATCCTGCCGTAAATACCCAGGAATTCTTTCGGGCAATCGGCGGGTCCGGGCGGAACGGGCGGACTGGAGATTCCCTATGAATTCGACCGGGATGATGACCATCTCGTCGGTCGACGACTACCTCGGAGCAGGCGCTCAGCGCTTCTTCGGCGCCGGCTACCGGCGCGTCGAGTACACCTACGGCACGGTCTCGCTGGAGTCCTTCGCGAGCGGTGCCGCCACCCTGCGCACCCACCTGCGGGTGGCGTACCCCGCCGACTGGTCGCGGAAGAAGGACAACGTCGACCTGCTGCCGCACCTCAGCACGGTGGACGCCCTCATCATCGCGGTCCAGGCCGGCGACCTGCTGCTGACCCACACCTTCGGGCTGGAGCCGGAGCAGCGCCTGTTCATGCGGGTGCGGCAGGTCCGGATCAAGGCCGCCGGCGCGCCGCTGGAGGAGCTGGACCGGCTGGCGGTCCGCGCCGAACTGCTGCGCACCGAGGCTCCCGGGCGCTCCTCCACGGTGGAGGTGACCATCGGTGCCATGCGGGTGCGCTGCGAGATCGAGCACCCCCGCGCGGCGGCCAGGGCGGCCGTCGGCGACTACGCCGACCCGGACGCGCTGCTCGGTCCGGCCGCCTCCCGCTACTACGGCACCGGGTTCGTCCACCGGGCCCAGACCATCGAGGAGATCGTGCTCGATCCGGGCACCGGCCTGGCCCGGGGATCGGTGCTCTTCCCGGGATCGGCCGGCCCCGGCCCGGCGCAGGGCGGCATCGAGGGCGGCTACCAGCCGTTCCTCGGGCTGGTCGAGAGCTTCGTCACGGGCCTCCAACTCGGCCAGATCCTGCTGTACGAGCTGGACGGGCTGGCCCGCGGCCGGAGCAACACGCTGTGGATGCGCGGCACCACCATGAAGGCCGCGGGCGCGGCCGAACCGCTGCGGGACGGCATGCCGATCACCGTCCGGCTGGCCGACGGCGCGCTGCTGGAGCGCCCGGACGGCATCTGGCGCACCGCCGACATCGTCGGCGGGATCGGCGGCACCGCGATGCGCTGCAGCATTGCGCACCGCCTTCCCTGACCTCGCCCTTCCGTGCGTGGGCCCGTTTTCCACGGGTGTTTGCCCGATTCCGGTCCGCCGGGTCGGTATTCCGCTGCCGCCAGGTCGCGCCTTTGCCTGCCGGCATTCCATCGGTTCGAGATCTGAGGTGTCATGAGACTCGCGATTTCCGGTACGTATTCCTCCGGAAAGACCTTCACCACCTATGCGCTCGCGCACTACGCGGGAATTCCGCGTACCCGGGCCCGCACCATGCGGGAACTGCTGCCCGAGGCGGTGCCCGGAAAGACGCTGGAACAGTGCACCGCGGCCGAGCTGGTCCAGCTGATCGTGCGCCGGCACGTGGACCGGATCCTGCACGAGTCCCGGGCCGGCGACACCTTCGTGTCCGACGGGACCTCGCTGCAGGAGTGGATCTACGGCTCGGTGCGCGTCATCGTCGGCATCAACCCGAACGACTCGATGCACCTCAGCGAGCTGGAGAGCGTCGAGCGCACCGCCGACATCCGGGTCTTCGAGCAGGTCATGGAGCAGCTCGGGGTGGCCTACAAGCAGCACGTGCGGACCACCTACGACGCCTTCATCCACCTGCCGAACGAGCTGGCGCTGGCCAAGGACGGCCACCGCCCGGTCAACGAGCGCTTCCGCTCGATGGCCGACGAGCGGCTGCTGGAGGTCGCGGCGGAGCTGGGCATCCCGGTCCACGTGGTCGGCGGGACGATACCCGAGCGGCTGGACAAGATCGTCGAGATCTTCGGGATGACCCCCGTGACCACGGTCGAGAAGGCGATCGAGCTGGCCCAGCAGGAGTACCAGGCGATCGACATGACGATCGAGAGCGACCGCGCCTCGGTCGTCGTCCGCTGAGCCGGCCCATCGCACGGGGGATCTCATGAACCGCACGTCAGTGCTGGCCGGGACGGGCTCGGCGGTACCGGGACAGGTGGTCACCAACCACATGCTGGCCGAGCGCATGGACACCTCGGACCAGTGGATCCGCAGCCGTACCGGCATCGCCGAACGCCGGGTGGTCGAGCCGGGGACGGCCACCAGCGATCTGGCCGTCGAGGCCGGCCGCCGCGCCCTGCGCTCGGCCGGTGTCGACCGGGTGGACGCCGTGGTGGTGGGCACCGCGACGCCCGACCACCAGTGCCCGGCCACCGGCCCGATCGTCGCGGCCGGCCTGGACCTCGGCACCATCCCCGCCTTCGACGTGGGCGCGGTCTGCTCGGGCTTCCTCTACGCCCTGGCGACCGGGTCCGGGCTGATCGCGGCCGGGCACGCCGAGCGGGTGCTGGTGGTCGGGGCGGAGGCGTTCACCACCATCATCGACCCGACCGACCGCGCCACCGCGCCGCTGTTCGGCGACGGCGCCGGCGCCGTGGTGCTGCGGGCCGGCGACCGGGAGGAGCCCGGCGCGCTGCTGGGCCTGCACCTGGGCAGCGACGGCCTGCTCGCCGATCTGATCATCGTGCCGGCCGGTGGTTCGCGGCAGCGCTCGCTGGGGGTCGAGGCCCCCCGGGAGGACCACTACTTCACCATGCGCGGCCAGGAGGTCTTCAAGCACGCCGTCCGCCGCATGGAGGAGTCCGCGCGGGAGGTGCTCGGCCAGGTCGGCTGGGGGCTGGCGGAGGTCGACTGGCTGGTCGGCCACCAGGCCAACCTGCGGATCCTGCACGCCGTGGCGGACCAGCTGCGGCTGCCCAGGGAGCGCGCGTTCGCCAACCTCGAGCGCTACGGCAACACCTCGGCCGCCTCCATCCCGCTCGCCCTGGACGAGGCCGCCGCCACCGGGCGCCTGCGGGCCGGCCAACGGGTCGTGCTGACCGCCTTCGGTGCCGGCGCCACCTGGGGCGCGGCAGCGCTGACCTGGCCCGACCTCGGCCGCAACGGCGCCGCCCCACCGGCGCCGGCCCGCATCTGACGACCGGCCGGGACCAACGACGACAGACAGGAACGATCATGCCAGTCACCACCTACCCCCTGCTCCTGGAGTTCATCGCCGACAAGGCGGAGATCACCACCGCCGAGCTGCGGCTCGACGAGACCCTGGAGGCCATCAACCTGGACTCCCTGACCCTGATCGAGATCTCGCTCTTCATCGGACGGGAGTACGGCATCCACGTCCCGGAGGGCGACCTGCGGCTCGACCAGCAGCTCGCCGACTGGCTCCGCTACCTGGACGAGCGGGCCGGCTGACCGATGCCCCGTCACGCGGCCTTCCTCGACGTCGACCAGACGCTGATCCACGGCGTCAGCCTGTTCCGCTTCCTGGCCTACGACCTGCGGGCGAGCGGGGCCGCCGAGGGCGCCTACGACGCCGCGATGGCGCACAACCGCCGGCTGAAGGCCGCCGGAATCTCCCGCGAACAGGTCAACCGCGAGTTCTTCCGGCAGTTCGGCGGCCGCTCGGTCGCCGAACTCGCCGACCGCGGCGAGCGGTGGTGGCAGCAGGAGGAACGGCAGGGCGGGCTGCTCGACCGGGCCGTGCTGGCCGCGGTGGACGGGCACCGCGCGGCGGGCGATCTGGTGGTGCTGGTCTCCGGGTCCTTCCCGCCCTGCCTCGACCCGATCGCCCGCCGGGTGGGTGCCGACGCCGTCCTGTGCACCCGCCCGGCGACCGGCGCCGGCCGCTACACCGGTGCGGTGCCGCGACCGATGATCGGCGCCGAGAAGGCCCGCGCGATCGAGGAGCTCGCCGCCTCGCTCGCCGTCGACCTCGCCGGCAGCCACGCCTACGGCGACCACCCCTCGGACCTGCCGATGCTGGCCGCCGTCGGACACCCGGTCGTGGTCGGGGACGACCCCCGGATGCGCCGGGAGGCCGCCGCCCGCGGCTGGACCGTCCTCGCGGCCGCGCCGGCCCCCGTACCAGCCCCGGCCGCCGTACCAGCCCCGGCCCCCGTACCCGCGCCGCACCCCGCCCCCGTACCCGCAAGGCCCGAACGACACGTGGCACAGGAGAGGTTCGAACCATGGCAGAGACGATGAAGGCGATCCAGACGGTCGCCGTCGGCGCCCCCGAGGTGCTCCGGCTGCGGGACGTCCCGCGGCCCGTCCCGGTCCCCACCGAGGTCCTGGTCCAGGTGCACGCCGCCGGGGTGAACCCGGTCGACTGGAAGATCCGCGGCGGGGTCTTCCCGACCGGCGCGCTCGGCGCCCCGCCCTTCGTCCAGGGCTGGGACGTCGCCGGCGTGGTGGAGTCCGGGCCCCGGGTGACCCGCTTCCGGCCCGGCGACGAGGTCTTCGGACTGATCTGGTTCCCCCGACCCGGCGGCGGCTACGGCGAGTACGTCACGGCGCCGGCCCGGCACTTCGCCCGCAAGCCCGCGGCGCTCAGCTTCACCGAGGCCGCCGCACTGCCGCTGGCCGGACTCACCGCCTGGCAGACCCTGGTCGAGGTGGCCGGCCTGACCGCCGGGCAGCGGGTGCTGATCACCGCCGCCGCCGGCGGCGTCGGACACCTCGCCGCCCAGATCGCCCACGACCTCGGCGCCGTGGTGACCGGCACGGCGACCGCCGCCAAGCACGACTTCCTGCGCTCGGTCGGCGTGCACCACCCGGTGGACTACACCGCCGGCCCGATCCACCAGCAGGTCCGCGACCAGGACCTGGTACTGGACGTCCTCGGCGGCGACCACAGCCTCGAACTGCTGCGCACCCTGCGCCCCGGCGGACTGCTGATCCTGACGATCGGCCAGGTCGGCCCGGAGCTCGCCACCCGGGCCGCGGCCCTCGGCGTACGGGTCAGCCCGTTCCTGGTCGAACCCGACCACCGCGGCCTCGAAGCACTCGCCGACCTGGCCGAGCGGGGCCGCCTGCGGGTGCGGATCGCCGAGGTCTTCCCCCTGGCGGAGGCGGCCAAGGCTCACGAACTGGGCGAATCCGACCGGACCACCGGAAAGATCGTGCTCGCCGTCCGGAGCTGACCGCGCCCGCAGGAGAACCCGCACCACCCAGCAGAAAGGCCCAGCCGTGACAGCATCCGCACCGCCCTCCACGACCGGCACCGCCACCCGGCGAGCCGGCAGACGGCAGATGCTTCCCGGCGGCGGGATCTCGCACTCCATGACCACGCTGTTCGCCGTCGCCGGGGGCCTGGGCGTGGCCAACATCTACTACGCGCAGCCGCTGCTGACGGTGATCGCCGGCACCTTCCGCACCAGCAGCGCCACCGCCTCCGCGGTGGTCACCGCCGGCACCCTGGGCTACACCGTCGGGCTCGCCCTGCTGGTCCCGCTGGGCGACCTGGTCGACCGGCGCCGGCTGGTGGTCGCCCTGCTGCTGGCGGTGGCCCTCACCGAGGCCGCCTCGGCCGCCGCGCCCACGGTCGGCGCGCTGATCGTGCTCTGCGGCCTGATGTCCGTCACCGCGGTGGTCGCCCCGCTGCTGGTCTCCTTCGCGGCGACCCTCGCCGAGCCCGAGCAGCGCGGACGGGTCACCGGCAAGGTGATGAGCGGGGTCCTCGGCGGCGTCCTGCTGGCCCGGACCGGCGCCGGCCTGATCGCCCAGTGGGCCGGCACCTGGCGCGCCGTCTTCGCCGTCTCGGCGGCACTGATGGTGCTGCTCGCCGCGGTGCTGTGGCGGACCCTGCCCGACGTACCGCCCGGCCGGCGCAGCCGCTACCCCGCCCTGCTCGCCTCGGTCGCCTCGGTGATCCGCGAGGAGCCGGTCCTGCGGGTGCGCTGCGCCTACGGCTTCCTCTCCTTCGCCTCCTTCAGCACCTTCTGGGCCTCGGTCGCCTTCCAACTGGAACGGCCGCCCTACGGGTACGGCGAAGGCCTGATCGGAGCCTTCGGCCTGCTCGGGGCGGCCGGGGCGCTGGCGGCGCGGGCCACCGGCCCGCTGGTGGACCGCGGCAAGGACCGGCTGGCCGGCAGCGTGCTGCTCGGCGCGGTGCTGCTCAGCTGGGGCCTGCTCGCGCTGGACGGCGGCCACCGGCTGATCCCGCTGGTGATCGGCACCCTGCTGCTGGACTTCGGGGTCCAGGGCGCCCAGGTGACCAACCTCAGCGTGGTGTTCCGGCTCCGCCCCGAAGCGCGCAGCCGGATCACCATGGCCTACATGGCCACCTACTTCCTGGGCGGCGTGGCCGGATCGGCCGTCTCCGGCGCGGCCTACGCCGGCGCGGGCTGGGCCGGCGTCTGCGCGGCGGGAGCCGGACTCTCGCTGCTCACCCTGCTGCTGTGGGCCGCCGAGTCGCTCTCCCTGCGGCGCCGGGCCGCGGCCCACCGCCCGCCCGCCTGATCCGCGTGCACCGCTCCCCCTTCCGCTGACGAGCTGACGAAAGGCACTTCCGTGTCGACAGCATCCCTCGACGGCGCGCGTCCGCGCGTCCACCCCGCCATCACCCTGATAGCGGTCTGCGTCTCCTGCGGGCTGCTCCCGGCCTCGCTGACCGGCACCTCGGTGGCGCTGCCGTCGATCGGCAGCCACCTGGACGCCAGCCTGGTCAGCCTCCAGTGGGTCGTCAACGCCTACAACCTGACCTTCGCCAGCGTGATGCTGGCGGCCGGCTCGATCGCCGACCTGGTCGGCCGCCGCCGGATGTTCGGCTCGGGCCTGGTCGTCTTCACCCTGTGCACCCTCGGGGCCGCGCTGGTCTCCGACATCGTCGTCCTCGACCTGCTGCGCGCCCTCGCCGGGGTGGGCGCGGCCATGGTGCTCACCGCGGCCTCCGCGCTGCTGGCGCAGACCTTCGACGGACCGGCCCGGATGCGGGCGTTCGGCTTCCTCGGCTCCTCCTTCGGGCTGGGACTGGCGCTCGGCCCCTCGATGGGCGGCCTGCTGGTCCAGGCGGGCGGCTGGCGGGCGGTCTTCCTGTGCCACGCGGCGATCTCCGCCCTGGTGCTGCTCAGCCTGCCCTTCCTGCGCGAATCCCGGGACCCGGACGCGACCGGGGTGGACTGGCCGGGCGCACTGACCTTCAGCGGCAGCCTGTTCGCCGCCACCCTGGCCCTGGTCGAGGGACCGCAGCTCGGCTGGGGCGACCCGCTCGTCCTGGCCCTGCTGGCCCTGGCGGCCGTGCTGCTGGCCGGCTTCGTGCTCGCCGAACAGCGGCAGGCCCGGCCGATGTTCGAGCTGTCGCTGCTGCGGCGGCCGCAGTTCGTCGCGGTCTCGCTGATGCCGGTGCTGCTCGCCTTCGGGTTCGTCTGCCTGCTGGTCCTGCTGCCCTCGTACTTCATCGGCATCAACGGCATGAGCACCCGGGCGGCCGGGCTGACCATGCTGCTGCTGAGCGGCCCGGTCCTGCTGCTGCCGATGGCGGCGGGCGTACTGACCAGGGCCGTCTCCACCCGGGTCCTGCTCGGGGTGAGCCTGCTGCTGGTCGGGCTCGGCGCGATCTGGCTGACCGCCATCGACCGCGACTCCACCACCGCCGACCTGGCGGGACCGCTGCTGGTGATCGGTACCGGCGTCGGGATCTCCTTCGGCCTGCTGGACGGCGCGGCGGTCGGCACCGTGGACGCCAGCCGGGCCGGCATGGCGGCCGGCATGTTCAACACCCTGCGGCTGACCGGCGAGACGGTGGCCATCGCCGGGATGAGCGCCGTCCTGGTCAGCCTGACCCGGAACCGGCTGACCGGCGGGATCGACCGGTTCGGCGAGCCCTACGCGCACAGCGTCGGCACGCTGGCCAACAAGGCGGTGCAGGGCGAACTGGGCCCGGCCGCCGAGGCGGTGGCCGGCGGCGAGCGGGAGGCGTTCGTCGGGTTCGTCTCGGACTCCTACACCTCGGCCTTCCACACCGTGCTCTGGATCCTGGCGGCGGTCTGCCTGCTGGGAGCCCCCGGGATCGTCTGGATGCTGCGCGAACGCGCCGGCAGCCACCCGCCCGTCGCCGGCCCCGAGCGCGAGCCGCAGGCACAGGCCCTCAGCGCGGGCTGACCGCCGGGCCGGCCGGCCGCGACACACCTGAAACTCACCTGACAACAAACGGATTTGAGTCACCAAGCGGAGGTACGTCATGAAAGACGCACGGCCGGTCCTGGTGGTGGGCGCCGGGCCCGTCGGCCTGACCGCAGCGACCGAGTTGGCCCGCCGGGGGGTACCGGTGCGGATCATCGACCAGGCGAGCGGGCCGAGCCCGCTGACCAAGGCCCTGATGGTGTGGCCGCGGACCCTGGAGGTGCTGCGCCGTCTCGGTGGCGGAGCGCACATCGAGAAGTACGGGCTGCCCGTCGACTCGTTCCGCTACTACTCCGACGCCCGGCAGATCTGCCGGCTGGCCTTCGACCAGGAGACCCAGCCCGCCGTGATCACCCAGCCGGACGTGGAGGCCCTGCTGCGGGCCGCGCTGGAGGAGGCCGGCGGCCGGATCGAGTGGGGGACCACCCTGGTCGAGCTCGGCCAGGACGCGGACGGGGTCACGGCCGTGCTGCAGGCCGCGGGCGGCACGCCGGGGAGCGCCGAGTTCGCCTACGTGATCGGCGCGGACGGGGCGAGCAGCACCGTGCGCAGGCTGATCGGCCTGGAGTTCGAGGGCTCCACCTACCCCAACCTGTTCATCCTCGCGGACACCTCGGTCGAGGGGGAGCTGCAGCGCGACGCCGTCCACTACTTCCAGTCCGAGCGCGGCATCCTGGTGATGGTCCCGCTCTACAACGGCCGCTTCCGGGTCTTCACCGCAGGCCCGCCGGACCTGCGCCCGGAGGACCTCACCGACCAGGTGCTGCAGGAGTACGTCGACCACCGCGGCCCGGGCGGTCTGCGCCTGCACGACGTGGACTGGAAGACCACCTTCAAGATCCACGCCAGGCACACCGACCGATTCCAGGTCGGCCGGGTGTTCGTGGCGGGCGACGCCGCGCACATCCACAGCCCGGCGGGCGGCCAGGGCCTGAACACCGGGGTCACCGACGCGCACAACCTGGTCTGGAAGATGGCGCTGGTGCTCCGGGGCAGCGCGCGCGCCGACCTCTTCGACAGCTACGGCGCCGAGCGGTCGGCGGTGGCCGCGGCCGTGGTCCGGCAGGCCGAGGTGCAGACCAAGGCCTGGATGCTCAAGGAGCCCTGGCAGGTGGCGCTGCGGGACGCGGCGGCGGGCCTCGCCGAGCGGACCGGGCTGTTCGACCGGTTCTACACCCCCTGGCTGGCCGGACTGACCAACGGCTACCCGGCCGGGATCGCGGTCGGCGAGCCGGAGCCGGCCGACTCCTCCCGGCAGAGCCAACTGCCGCCGCTGCTGGACCTGCTGCCGCTGGACGGCCTGCTGCCGCTCGCCCCCGGGGAGTTCCGCAACGGCTTCCTGCTGCCCGACCTGCCGGTCGAGGTCAGCGGTGCGCGCGGGGTCTCCCCGCTGCGCGAGGAGCTCACCACCTCGCAGTACACCCTGCTGGTCACCCTGCCCGCCGGGGCCAACACCGCACGGGCGGCGACCGAGACGGCGCTCAAGGAACTGCGCGAGACCTACGGCGACCTGGTGACGGTCCGGACCGTCACCGAACGGGGGGTGCTCGTGGAGGGGCTGCCGTCCGGCGGGGCGCTCCCGGTGGCCGGTGCGGGCCGGCCGTGGCGGCCGCGGACGTTCGGGGTGCTGCTGGTGCGGCCCGACCACTACATCGCGGAGCAGGACGGCACACCCGGGCTGGAGCGGATCCAGGCGCACCTGCGCGGGGTGCTGCTGCCGGCTCGCGCCCTGTCCGACGCCCCGGCCTGACCTTCGCCCGGCCTGACCTTCGCCCCGCCTGACCTTCGCCCCGAACCCCTTCCTTCCGGATTCCGCGACACCCACCACGAAAGGCACCCTTGCGATGACGACGACCACCGAGCGCGGCACCGCCGAGACGATCCAGGAGTTCTTCGGCCGCTTCGGCGCCGGCGACCGGCCCGGCATGCTGGAGCTCTTCACCCCGACCGTGGACTTCCTGGTCGCGGGCTCCGAGACGGTCCCGTGGACCGGGCACCGGACCACCCCCGAGGAGGTGGACGAGTTCCTGCGCAGTGCGCTGGAGGACGTCGCCACCAAGGAGTTCGACGTCGAGAAGATCCTGGTGGACGGCGCGGACGCGGTGGTGCTCGGCTCGTTCGCCCACGAGGTCCGCAGCACCGGCAAGACGTTCGCCAGCGTCTTCGCGCTGCGGATCACCGTCGAGGGCGGGCTGATCCGCCGGTACCACATGTTCGAGAACAGCCACGGCGCGGCGCTGGCCTTCGCGGTCTGACCCGGCCGGCCGGGCCCGGCGCTCGCCGGGCCCGGAGACCGAGGGTGCCGCCCGACCGGACCAGGTCGGGCGGCACCCTCGCGTCAGCTCTCCGGGGCGTCGCCGCCCTCCGCCTGTACCGGCTGCTCGGGGAACAGCCGGTACAGGCTCTCCCGGGTCGCCTGGTCGGTCGGCGTGTGCAGGATGAGCTTCACGTTGTCGTTGGCCGCCAGGTTCCAGGTGTGGACGTGGAAGGTCAGCTCCGTGGCCTTCCGGTGCCGGACCACCTTCGCCCGGTGCTGGTCCACGTCGAGCACGTTGTGGCTCTCCCACAGCCTGGTGAACTCCGGGCTGAGCGCGCACAGATGGCTGGTGAGACGCTCCAGCCGCGGGTCGCCGAAGTAGTGCGCCATGTCGGCCCGGAAGTGCGAGACCGTCACCTGGGCCAGGTGGTCGGAGTCCCGGTAGCGGTCCCGGCAGGACCGGTCGGTGAAGAAGGTGACCAGCACATTGCCGCCGGCCGGGAACCCGAGCACCTCCGGCACGGCGTCGTTGGCGGCCAGGATGTTGAAGAACGGGTCCACCGCGAGCGCGGGCTGGGGGAACCACTGGGTCACGATCTGGTCCAGGTAGCTCTTCTCCTGCACCGCCGGCGCGGTCGCGGGCTGGCTCGGATGGTTGAGCCCGGTCAGGCGGAAGAAGTACGCCTCCTCGGCCGGGCTCAGCCGCAGCGCCCGGCTGATGGCCTGCACCACCTCGGTCGAGACGTTGATGTCCCGGCCCTGCTCCAGCCAGGTGTACCAGGAGGTCCCCACGCCGGCCAGCACGGCCACCTCCTCCCGGCGCAGGCCGGGGGTGCGGCGCCTGCGCGACAGGTCGAGGCCGAGCTCCCCGGGAGACAGCTTGGCCCGCCTGCTGCGCAGGAACTGGCTCAGTTCCTGCAGCCGGTGCTGTCTGGCGGCATCTGATGTGGCATGTACCATCCGTTTCTCCCCGTACAGTGCAGATTGATCGTCACAGTAGTCCGAACGGCTGCGCGGTGCTGGTGAGTTGCTGTCGGCCCGGGATCGCCGCCGCCGGGCCCGGCGTACTACCGGTCACGTAACCATCTTGGCAGGGGAATGAGACATTCCGTGCGCGGCGTGTTTCGTCCGATCGCTCAACCGCGATCGCCCGGGGCCGACCTGCCGAATATCCCAATTCCGTCCGCCCCCAAGTGACCTGACTGACAGTCGGGAAACGAGGGAAGCATGCAACGCCCGGGTGTCCGTACCGCCACCGCTCCCGTTCACCCGGACCAACGCCGAACGTCGGCCCGCTGTTTCCCGAGCCGTGGCCAGGATCGGTGTCGGTCGGCCGTGTGAGCCTGTGCGCATCAGCGGGGAGGGAGTGCAGCGTTGCCGAAGAGCAGGGTTCGCAGGAAAGCTGGCCAGAGGGCCGGGCGGAAGACTCCTCCTGGCGCCAAACCGGTGGTGCTCTACCACGACATGGCATCTTCGAGGTTCTCCACAAGGCGCAGCGGACCGCGCCGGGGGCGCCCCGGCGGCTGTTCCTCGCCCGAGAAGGCGTTCCCCTACCTGACCGAACTCCACACCCCGCTGTACGTGGTGAAGAACCCGCGCCGGCAGAACGACCTGGTCCCGGAGCGGCTGCTTGTGGGCTACCCGGAAGGGGAGGAGAACTCGTTCTGGTACGACATCGACTCCCTGCCCCTGCGCAGGCGGGAGACCGAGGAGAGCAGCCGCAGGACAGCCCCGTCCAAGCAGTCGATCATGGAGTGCCTCGGGATCGCCGAGGAGTGCCTGATCTACTGGGGCTCACCGGTCGGGCGGGCGCACGTCGTCCCCGCCTCCCCGGGCGGCTCGATGGACGTCCGCAACTTTGCCCTGCTCTGCGTGGAGCACCACCGGCAGGCGCCGGACATCGCCGACGCGGAGGCCTTCTGGGCCTGGGTCGACTATGCCGAGCTGCGCGATTCGGGCAGCAAGTGGCAGCGAGCGCCCGAGGACGTGAAGCGCTGGGTGGAGGCCAGCGGTGGCCGGGTCGAGCCCGTGCACGCTTCCCCACCGGCGTCCTCGCTGAGGACGCTGCCGCTCCCTCCGCCGGTGTTGGCATACACGGCACGCAAAAGGCCCCACCGAGGGATCTCGGTGGGGCCTTCGTGCTGTTCAGCAGCTGTGGCCAGGGCCGGGGTCGAACCGGCGACCTTCCGCTTTTCAGGCGGACGCTCGTACCAACTGAGCTACCTGGCCGTACTGCGACGCCTCTTGCGAGACGAGCGATCCTGACGGGACTTGAACCCGCGACCTCCACCTTGACAGGGTGGCGAGCTAACCAACTGCTCCACAGGACCTCGTGCGGATCTCATCCGCCTCAACACCTTGCGGCGTTGACTTTACTACGGTACTGCCGTGCCCCCAACGGGATTCGAACCCGTGCTACCGCCTTGAAAGGGCGACGTCCTGGGCCACTAGACGATGAGGGCTTGCGGCCCGCCCGGCTGACTTCCAGCGGTCGGGGACGTGAGAAGCATATGGGATGCCGGGCGGGAACGCCAAAACGGTTTCGGTCCGGCGGGTCAGCGGCCCTGGTCAGGGGCGGTGGGAGACCGGGCGGGCCGGTCGAGGAGGTCAGGACCAGCCGAGTTCGTGCAGCTCGTGGTCGTCGAAGCCGAAGTGGTGGGCCACCTCGTGGATCACCGTGGTGCGGACCTCGTCGACGACCTCCTCCTGGGTCTCGCACATCCGCAGGATCGGCCCGAGATAGATGATGATCCGATCGGGCAGTACCCCGGCGTACCACTCACCGCGCTCGGTCAGCGGGGTGCCCTCGTACAGGCCGAGCAGCTCCGGATCGCCGGGGTCGGGTTCGTCCTCGACGAAGACCGCGACGTTGTCCATCATGGCCGCGAGCTGCGGCGGGATCTGGTCGAGGGCGTCGGCGACCAGCGTCTCGAACTCGTCCCGGGTCATCTCCACCGCCCCATTGTCGGGTGTGCGGTGACGAGGTGCCAGGTGATCGGCGGTGATTGACTGAGGTGTGAGCTCTCACCACACCGAAACCCGGCCGGCCAACGCCCCGCCCCGCCGCCCCGCGCTGCTGCGCGGGCAGGGCCCCACGGTGGCCGCGGTCGCCGTCGGCGGAGCGATCGGAGCCGTGCTCCGGTACGGCGCGGCGCTGCTGTGGCCGACCGCGCCGGGGGCCTTCCCATGGACAACCCTGCTGGTCAACGCGGTGGGCTGCGCCGCGATCGGGGTGCTGCTGGTGCTGCTCGTCGAGTCCGGTGCGGGCGCCCATCCGCTGCTCCGCCCGCTGCTCGGCACCGGGGTGCTGGGCGGTTTCACCACCTTCTCGACCTACGCCGTCGACGTCCAGCGGCTGATCGACCTGCACGAACCCGGGCGCGCGCTGGCGTACCTGCTGGGCACGCTGCTCGCCGCCCTCGGCGCGGTCTGGGCGGCGGCGACCCTCACCAGGCTCGCGCTGCGCAGGGAGCCGGTACGACCGAGGAGAGCGGCATGACCGAGGAGAGCGGGCCGGCCGAGGGGGCGGGCCCCCGCCGGGAGCTGCGCGCCACCGTGCTGATCGGGGCGGGGGACACCTGGCACCACCGTCCGCTGTCCGCGGAGATCGTGCACCGGGCGCACGCCGCGGGCCTGGCCGGCGCGAGCGTCTTCCACGGCGTCGAGGGCTTCGGGGCCGGCTCGATGGTGCACACCTCCCGGCTGCTCTCGCTGAGCGAGGGCCTGCCGGTGGCGGTCGTGATCGTGGACCGGCCGGAGCGGGTCCGGGCCTTCCTGCCGGAACTGGACGGGCTGATCGGCAGCGGCCTGCTGATGCTGGACGAGGTCGAGGTGGTCCGCTACGGCCACGGTCACCGCCGCCGCGGGGGTGACCGATGAGCTGGCTGCTGGTGATCGCCGGAGCGCTGGTCGGCGCGCCGCTGCGGTACCTGACGGACCGGGCGGTGCAGTCCCGGCACGAGTCGGTCTTCCCCTGGGGCACCTTCGCCGTGAACCTGACCGGCTGCCTGGTGCTCGGGCTGCTCACCGGCGCGGTGACGGCCGGGGCCGCGCCTTCCCGGCTCCAGCTGCTGCTCGGCACCGGCCTGTGCGGGGCGCTGACCACGTACTCGACCTTCTCGTACGAGAGCCTGCGGCTGGCCGAGACGGGTGCCCGGCTGTACGCCGTGGCGAACGTGGCCGGCAGCGTGCTGGCCGGCCTCGGCGCCGCGTACACCGGGACGGCGGTGGCCCGCGCGCTGTGGGGGTGACGGCCCCGATGGGCCCCGAGGGCCCCGGGAGCGGCCCCGGTGCGGCCCCCGGGAGCGGCCCAGGGGGCCGACCGGGCGGTCGGCCGTGTCCGGCGGGGCGTCCGCGCGTTGGGCACCGAGAACGACGGACCGGCCCGGGTGGGGCAGGCGCGGGAGGTGGCTCGGTGATGGCGGAACGTACGGCGCGGCGGCGGGTGGCGGTGGGCGTCATGGCGGCCCTCGCCGGCTTCGGGCTGAGCGGGTGCATGTCGGTGGGCGCGGCCTCCTCGGACCAGCAGGGCAGCGCCCGGCCGACCGGGCACGCCGGCGCGTCCGGCAAGGCGGGCGCCGCCAGCGGCGCGGCCCGCAGCAACGGCGGTCAGCGCGGTGAGCACGGCGCGGGCGCGGTCGGGGAGGCGGTCGTCCCGGGGGCCACCCCGGCGGCCGGGGCGGCGGGCGGTGAACCGGCCCCGGTCGAGTCCGCGGGCATCGTGGCGCCGGTCGTGGTGCCGGGCGCGCCCAGCGGCAGCGCGGGGCCGAGCGGGAGCCCGGCCGGCCCGGCGAGCTCCGAGCCGAGCCCCTCCGCCCCGGCCCACCCGTCGCCGAGCACCCAGCCGGGTTCTCCCGCCGCGTCTGCCACACTGGTACCTGAACCATCGACCAGTAACTCCGGATCATCGGCTCCGAGTGCGGCTCCTACCGGGCAATAGCGCCCTGGCCAGCGGGTTTGCCTTTGATCCCGAGGTTCGTCTATGGTGGTAGATCGTTCGTTTGATTCATTTGATTGGCGCCTTTTCTTCACCCGGCGCCCTTGGCGCGTTCCGGCGATCCGTGGCTGACCGCATAGAGGCGGTCTTAACAGAACCCCGGACTTTGGCGCGTGCCACTTCCGGAAGGTTTTGCATTGTCTCTCGTTGACGACGCCCGCTTCGCCATGCCCGCGAACGGGTCGGACGCCGCCGACACCGTCCAGACCGACTCCATCGAGGCCGCCGAGGTCGAGACCGCAGCCGTGGTCGACCTCGCCGCCGACGAGTTCGTCGCCGATGACCTCGACACCGACGAGCGGGCCGCCGAGCCCGCCGCGGACGAGGCCGCCGAGCCCACCATCACCTTCGGCGACCTGGGCCTGCCGGACGACATCGTCCGGGCCCTCGCCAAGCGCGACGTCACCACCCCGTTCCCGATCCAGGCCGCGACCATCCCGGACGCGCTGGCCGGCAAGGACGTGCTCGGCCGTGGCCGCACCGGCTCCGGCAAGACCCTGAGCTTCGGCCTGCCGCTGCTCACCCGCCTCGCCGGCGGCGAGCGGACCCGGGCCAAGCACCCGCGCGGCCTGATCCTGGTCCCGACCCGCGAGCTGGCCATGCAGGTCGCCGACGCGCTGGAGCCGTTCGGCTCGGTGCTCGGCCTCAAGCTCAAGGTCGTCTGCGGCGGCACCTCGATGTCCAACCAGATGTACGCGCTGGAGCGCGGCGTGGACGTCCTGGTCGCCACCCCGGGCCGACTGCGCGACCTGATCAACCGCGGCGCAGCCAAGCTCGCCGACGTCCAGGTCGCCGTGCTCGACGAGGCCGACCAGATGGCCGACATGGGCTTCCTGCCCGAGGTCACCGAGATCCTCGACCAGGTGCCGGCGGGCGGCCAGCGCCTGCTGTTCTCCGCCACCCTGGAGAACGAGATCGACACCCTGGTCAAGCGCTACCTGAACAAGCCGGTCACCCACGAGGTCGACCCGTCGGCGGGCGCGGTCACCACGATGACCCACCACATCCTCGTGGTGAAGCCCAAGGACAAGGCGCCGATCACCAACGCCATCGCCGCCCGCAAGGGCCGGACGATCATCTTCGTCCGCACCCAGATGGGTGCCGACCGGGTCGCCGAGCAGCTGATGGAAGCCGGCGTGAAGGCCGACGCGCTGCACGGCGGGATGACCCAGGGCGCTCGTACCCGGGTGCTGGGCGACTTCAAGGACGGCTACGTCAACGTGGTCGTGGCGACCGACGTCGCCGCCCGTGGCATCCACGTCGACGGCATCGACCTGGTGCTCAACGTCGACCCGGCCGGTGACCACAAGGACTACCTGCACCGCTCCGGCCGTACGGCCCGGGCCGGCCGCTCCGGCACCGTCGTCACCCTGGTGCTGCCGCACCAGCGCCGCGGCGTCTTCCGGCTGATGGAGGACGCGGGCGTGGACGCCTCGCGCCACATCCTCGACCACGCCTTCGACCCCGAGGTGGCCCGGATCACCGGTGCCCGCTCGCTGGTCGAGGTGCAGGCCGAGTCCGCCTCCGGCATCGCCGGTGCGGCGGAGCGCGAGGTCGCCGAGATGACCCGCCAGCTGGAGCGCGCCCAGCGCCGCGCCGCCGAGCTGCGCGAGGAGGCCGACCGCCTGGCCGCCCGCGCCGCCCGTGAGCGTGCCGCGCTCGGCATCGAGGACGAGGAGCCGGCCGCCGAGGCCGCCGCCGAGTCCGCCGAGGCGACCGCCGCCGAGACCGCTCCGGCGGTCGAGGAGGAGCGCGTCCCCGCCTACCGCGAGGCCCGCAGCGAGCGTCCGTCCTTCAACCGGGACCGGGACGACCGCGGTGGCCGTGACCGGGACCGCGACGACCGTGGCGGTCGCTCCTTCGGCCGTGACCGGGACGAGCGTTCGGGTGGCTTCAACCGGGACCGTGACAACCGTTCGGGTGGCTTCCAGCGCG
>NZ_JBFAQT010000026.1:0-56968 GCF_040678895.1 Kitasatospora sp. NPDC049258 | reverse complement strand
CGACAACCGCTCGGGTGGCTTCAACCGGGACGAGCGTTCGGGTGGCTTCAACCGGGACCGTGACAACCGTTCGGGTGGCTTCCAGCGCGACAACCGCTCGGGTGGCTTCAACCGGGACGAGCGTTCGGGTGGCTTCAACCGGGACCGTGACAACCGTTCGGGTGGCTTCCAGCGCGACAACCGTTCCGGTGGCTTCAACCGGGACGAGCGTTCGGGTGGCTTCAACCGCGACGAGCGTTCGGGTGGCTTCAACCGGGACCGTGACAACCGTTCGGGTGGCACGGGCGGCGGCTTCAACCGCGACCGTGACGACCGCGGCAGCCGCTCCTTCGGCGACCGTCCGGCCCGCACCTTCTCGGACCGCCCGTCCTTCGGTGACCGTGACCGCAGCGCCGGCACCAGCCGTCCGTTCGCCCGCCGCGACGACCACCGCGCCGGTGGCCGCCCGCAGGGCTTCAACCGCGACGACCGTCCGAGCGGCCGCTCCTTCGGTGGCGACCGTGACAACCGTTCGGGTGGCTTCAACGGCGGCGACCGCAAGCCGCGTTGGAAGAGCTGATCGCTGACGGCGCACCGACGCCGTAGCTACCAAGGCCTGGGGCCGAACCACTCCGGTGGTTCGGCCCCAGGCCTTTGTACGTGCTCCGCCCCGCGGTGCGGCCCGATGTTCTCTCAATGAGAACAACTCGGTGGCGGCGCCGGGCGCCCTCGCGTACGGTCACCGGTATGAGCAGCAGAATGCATCAGGTGGCCGTCGAGAACGAGGAGATCGCCGCCCGGGGGAGCTATCGGACACCGGCCGGACGGCCGGTCGAGATCGGCGAGTTGCTGGCCCGGGCCTGCGCCGGGACGGTCTCCTACGGCCCGGACCAGCTGCCGTCCGGCGGGGAGCGCGGGCCGCTCGGCGGCCCGGTGGAGGTCACCTCCGAGGGCAGCATGCAGGCCGCGCGGCGGCTCACCGAGGCCGGCGGCGGCCATGTCGCGGTGCTCAACTTCGCCTCCGCCCGCAACCCCGGCGGCGGCTACCTGCGCGGGGCCAAGGCCCAGGAGGAGGACCTCTGCCGCTCCGCGCTGCTGTACCGCTGCCTGCTGGAGGCGCCCGACTACTACGAGGCGCACCGCGCCAGCGCCGATCTGCGCTACAGCCACCGGGTGATCTGGTCGCCGCAGGTCCCGGTGGTCCGGGACGCGCGCGGCCAGCTGCTGGCGCAGCCGTACCCGGTGTCCTTCCTCACCTCGCCGGCACCCAACGCCGGTCAGCTGGCGCTGCGTTCGCCGGAGCAGCCGGTCGACGTCCGGGGGGTGCTGGCCGAGCGGGCCGCCCGGGTGCTGGCGGTCGCGGCGCGGCACGGTGCCCGGGAGCTGGTGCTCGGGGCCTGGGGGTGCGGCGTCTTCCGCAACGATCCGGCGGATGTGGCCGAGGCCTTCGAGACCGCGCTGGCCGAGTACGGGGCGGCCTTCGACCGGGTGGTGTTCGCGGTCTGGGACCGGACGCCGGTGTCCGCGAACCGGGCCGCGTTCGAGCAGCGCTTCGCCGCCCGCCGGGCGGGCTGAGGGCCTCCCGGCGGCCGCCTCCCGGCGGTCAGTCCCCGGTGGCGACGGCGGACGCGGCGGCGACCACGCCGGTCACGGCGAACACGGCCGGCCAGGCGCCGATCCGCTTCGCCAGCGGGTGCGAGCCGCCGAAGGCCGCGACGTACAGGCCGGTCAGCGCGGCCGCCGTGGGCGTGCCGGCCAGCCGCTGCCAGCGGACCGCCGCCGCGCCGCCGGCGGCCGCCAGCACCACACCGCCCAGCTCCCGCCGACCGCTCCAGCGAGCCGTACCGTACCCGCCGATCAGGCCGGCTGCGGCGACCGCCGCGGTGGGGATCCTCACCATCGTGCACTCCTCCCGGGACGGCCCTGCTCCTCGGGCCCTCCCCGACCGTAACCCACCCGACCCACGCCACGGCGGCGGCCTGCGGCCGGTTGCCGGGAAGGTGGTGCTCCGGCGGGCCCGCTGATCCATACTCACCCGTGTGACCGCGACCGCCGACCTCGAGCACCCGGCCGAACTCGACCTGCGGGTGAGCCCGCTGGAGTTGTTCTTCGACCTCGTCTTCGTCTGCACGATCACCCAGCTCACGGCCAGCCTCGCGGACCACCTCACGGTCGGTGGCCTGGCGCGGGTCCTGGTGATGCTGGCGGTGATCTGGTGGATGTACGACGCCTTCATCTGGCTCGCCAACGCGATGCCGCCGACCACCCACACCCGGCGCGGGCTGCTGCTGGTGGCCATGGCGGGCTTCCTCGTCGTCGCGCTGAGCATCCCGCACGCCTTCGAGGGCAGCGGGGTGGCGTTCGGGCTGGCCTACCTGCTGGTCATCGCCGTGCACACCGGCATGTTCGCGGCGGCCGAGGTGCCGCTGCGGTCGGTGCTGCGGATGGGGGCGCTCAACCTGCTCAACGCGGCCCTGGTCGTCACCGGCGGCTACCTCGAAGGATCGACCCAACTGCTGTTCTGGGCGGCCTCGGTGGGGCTGCAGTTCGTGATCCCGTACCTGGTCGACCTGCCGCAGTTCCAGCTCCGCGCCCCGCATTTCGTCGAGCGGCACGGGCTGGTGGTGATCGTCGCGTTCGGCGAGTCCGTGATCGCGATCGGGGTGGGGGCCGGGCACACCGAGCTGTCGGTGCCGGTGGTGGGGGCGGCGCTGCTCTCGCTCGGGGTCTGCGTGGCGCTCTGGTGGGCCTACTTCGGCCGCGACGACGACGAGCGGGCAGGCCACTTCATGGCCGACCTCCCGGACGCCCGCCGCAACCAACTGGCCATCCGGCTCTACAACATCGGGCACTACCTGCTGCTGCTCGGCATCCTGCTGCTGGCCACCGGCGCCAAGTCCGCGGTGGCCGACCCGACCGCCCCCGTCGGACCGGCGCCGGCCACCGCGCTGGCCGCCGGCGTCTGCCTCTACCTCCTCGCCAACGCATCCGTCCGCCACACCCTCGCCCTGACCCCGAACACCCCACGCCTGCTCGCAGCCGCCGCCGTCCCGGCCGCCATCCCCCTGGGCACCCACCTCTCGGCACTCGCCCAGCTCGCGGCGACGGCCGCGATCCTGGCAGCGGCCATCGGCTACGAGGAGCGCCGGGCGCTGCGCTAGCTCGCCCTAGCCGGCGGCGGCCTGTGCCGTCGGACTGCTCGTGGTGTGAGCGGTGCTGTGATAGGTGTTCTGATCCGGCCAGATGACCGTGACGCCAGCGCTGGCGCAGAGGTGAAGGAGATCGGGCCGCGGTTGCTGTGGCAGCAGCAGGGCCATGGACGGTACGGGGTCGATGAACCGGCGGTAGTCCAGGAGCTGGCCGATGCCCATCCGGACGGCCTCGCGGGTGATGGTGGCCTTGGCTTCGACCAGTTGGCCGTCGGTGCTGTTGAAGAGGTCGGTGTAGTGGGGGTAGCGCTCGCCGGGCGGAGTGATCTTCTTCCGGGTCACCTGCTTGCCAGCCTGCTCAAGGAACTCGCGATAGCGCTGGACGAGCGGCGCCTCCCGGCGCACCAGCTCCTGCTCGCGCTCCGGGTGGACCACGACTGTGCGCTCGGTGTGGTGGGCCTCGACCGTCACGTCTTCGACCCGGGGTTCGTGCGACGGGGTGTGGTCGATGAGCGGGAACGAGGCCTTGAACTCCCCGAGCGGGGCGAGTCGGAAGAAGATGATGCTGCGCAAGGCTCCAGCGTCCGCGCCCGGCGATTCGGCCAGGTAGTACGGCTCTTGCTCGGCCAGCCTGAATTGACCGAGGTATTCGCGCGGGGCGGATCGATGGCCGAAGAACAGGTGCAGTGTCCTGCCCTGCGCCTGGTGGTTGAGGATGGCTGCGTTCCGAGGGTTGGCCAGTGACTGGTCGCCGGTGGTTCCCTCACCGCAGTAGTGGTAATGCCCGTCGGTGCCCCAGCCGTCTGGATATCCGTGCTCGGCCGCCGCGGCTGGCTTGCTGAACAGCATCATCACGGTGCCTTCAGGGGCGTAGGAGATGCCGGCCTGACGGTTGCCTCCGTAAGCGTCGTGGAGTTCTCGGCGCCAGTAGGACGAGCCGACGATCAGCGGGAGTGAGGGCATCAAGTCTCCAGAGCGGGCTTACCGGTACAGGATTTCCGGATCATCACACAAGAAGCCCTCGGTGTCCGGAGGTTTTGCGCCACCGGCTGGACGTCACGCTCACCTGTCGACCAAGCCCTTCCCCGGTCAAGCGGTGAGCAGTCGCCGGACGGTGTCGAGGTCCTCGGGGGTTGCTCCGTGGGCGAGGAGGTAGTCGGTGATCGAGCCGTGCAGTTCGCGGATGCGGTCCAGTGCCGTGTGCAGGCGGTCGGCCTCGGCGGGGTGGGAGATGTGCTGCTCGCCGTACTCGTCGAGGTAGGGGACCGGGCCGCGGTCGAGGCCGAGGCCGGGGTTGGAGCGGAGGTAGTCGGCGGTGATGTCGGCCTCGGGCAGGCCGGCCAGGTGCTGGATCACGGCGATGGTGAGGCCGGTGCGGTCCTTGCCGACGGCGCAGTGGACCAGGACGGGGCCGCCGCCGGCGGCCAGTCGCCGTACGGTGGCCGCGACGGCCCCGCCGCCGACCTCGGCCATCAGCCGGTAGGTGGCGAACTGGTCGCTCGGCCAAGGGTGTTCGCGGTCGAAGCGCTCCGGGAGCAGCGGGTGGTGGAGGTAGGCGTGGTCCAGGCCGTGGTGCCGGTCGGGGGCGGCGGTGGATTCGGCGCGGGTGCGTAGGTCGATGACGGTGCGGATGCCCAGCGGCTTGAGCCGGCGGGCGCCCTCGGGGGTGAGGCCGGAGAGGGCGGCCGAGCGGTAGAGCAGGCCGGGGCGGAGCACGCCGCAGGCGGCGTCGCGGAAGTTCCGTACGTCGGGGATGTCCAGGAGGGCGGCGGCGTCGAACTCACGGGCGGTCATGGCGGTCACGCTAGCGCGGGCGGCGGGCGCCCCACAGGGCCGTGGGCACGGTCGTTGCCCAGCTGTGCCCCGGCGTCCACGTGCCCGCCACCCGCGCCACCCGTGTTCCTGCCCGCGTTCCCGCCGGAGGGCCTCAGCGGCCGCCCGCGAGGTCGAGGAAGGTGCCGGTGGCGTACGAGGCGGCGGGCGACAGCAGGAAGAGGATGCCCTCGGCGACCTCCTCCGGCCGCCCGCCGCGCCCCATCGGCAGCTGCGGCCCCACCCGGTCCACCCGGCCGGGCTCGCCGCCCAGGGCGTGGATGTCGGTGTGGATCAGCCCGGGCCGCACCGCGTTCACCCGGATGCCCTCGGCCGCGACCTCCAGGGCCAGCCCCAGCGTCATGCTGTCCACGGCGCCCTTGGAGGCGGCGTAGTCCACGTACTCGTTGGGCGAACCGAGCCGGGCGGCGGCGGAGGAGACGTTGACGATGGCGCCGCCCTGGCCGCCGTGCCGGGTGGACATCCGCCGCACGGCGGCGCCGGCGCACAGGAACGGTCCGGTGATGTTGGCTGCCCAGATCCGGGCCAGCCGGTCCTCGTCCAGCTCCTCCAGCCTGGCCTGCCGCTCCAGCGTGCCGGCGTTGTTCACCAGCGCGGTGAGCGTGCCCAGTTGCTCGTCCACGGTGCGGAACAGCCGCTCCACCTCCGCGCTGCGGCTGACGTCGGCCCGCACCGCGATCGCCGTCCCGCCCGCGCCGCGGATGTCCGCCACCACCGCGAGGGCGGCGGCCTCGTCGCTGCGGTAGTTGACGCACACCCGGTAGCCGCGCTGCCCGGCGAGCCGGGCGGTGGCGGCGCCGATGCCCCGGCTGCCGCCGGTGACCAGGACGATCTCGGCCATGCTGCTCCCCCTCCGGACGCCCGGCCCGGGACCTCGCGTCCCGGTCCGGCCCGCATGCTGGAATTGCCGGCCGCCGGCCCGGGCCCGGGCCGATGATGCCGTGATGACCACCGTACCGATCCCCCTGCGGCCCGCCTCCGCGGACCTGGCCGACTACCTGGCGGCCGACGACGTGATCGACCACCACCACCCGCGGATCCGCGCACTGGCGCGGCACCTGCGCGGCGACAGCGCCGAGCGGAGCGCCCGGGCCGCGTTCGAGCACGTCCGCGACCGGGTGGCGCACTCCGCCGACCTCGGCCGGTGGAGCGCCGCCTACCGTGCTTCCGACGTGCTCGCCGCTGGCAACGCGATCTGCCACGGCAAGGCCCACCTGCTGACCGCCCTGCTGCGGGCCCAGGGCATCCCGGCCGGTCTGTGCTACCAGCGGCTGGAGGTGCTGCACGGGCTGATCGCCGTGCACTGGCCGGACGCGGCGGGCGGTGGCCGGTGGGTGCGGCTGGATCCGCGCGGCAACAAGCCCGGGGTGGACGCCCGGTTCGCCACCGATCCGGCCGAGGAGCGGCTGGCCTGGCCGGTCGACCCGGCCAGGGGCGAGTTCGACTACGCCACCGTCCACCCGGCCACCCCGCCCGCGCTGCTCGCCGCCCTCGCCACGGCCCGCCCGGACCGCACCGGCTACGGGTACCTGCCGACCGAGCTCTGACCGGGCGCGGTGCCCGAGCCCGAGCTCTGACCGGGCGCGGTGCCCGAGCCCGAGCTCTGACCGGGCGCGGAGCCCGAGCCCGAGCTGCGACCCGACGGCGTCATCCCCGGTCGGCGGCCGCCCGCATCGCGGCGATCTTCGGGGCGCGGCTCCTCGGCGAGTCCAGGCTGAAGCCGCGCGCGTCGCCCAACTCCTCCCGGACGAAGGCCTCGGTGCGCCCGATCGCCTCCCGCAGCGCGGCGTCGGGCGGGACGAACAGCTGGTGCACGATCTCGCGCTGCTCGCTGTCGTACTCCCAGAAGCCCACGATCCGGCCGCGGTCGACCACGATGTGGGTCTGCGGGTCCGCCTCGGAGCCGAACACCCGGCCGCCCTTGGCCGCGGGGACGGAGCGCCGCGCGTCGGCCGGGTCGACCAGGCGGGACAGGTCGCGGTGCAGCAGGTGGATCCCGTCGATGCCGGCGAGCAGGGCGTACTGCGGGTCGGCCGGGGCGGTGAACCCCTGGAACTCCTCGGCCAGTTCGACCGGCAGCAGCAGATCGGTGCCGGGCAGCGGCGTCAGCTCCAGCGGCGCCAGGGCGGCCTTGGCGGTGGCCGCGGTGAACCCGGAGAACCAGCGGAAGTGCTTGACGGAGGCCGGCGCCGCCCAGGCGAAGTAGCGCTGCGCGAGCTCGGCCGCCGAGCCCTTCACCGGCTGGTCCCAGTCGACGTACCCGTAACGCTGCTGGTCCAGGCGGCCGTTGACCGGCACCCGGCGGATCTGTCCGCGGGCCTGCAGCAGCCCGAGGGCGAGCGGCAGGGTGGTGGACGTGCCGCGCTTCTTGCCGGCCTCGCCCAGGCCGCGGACGGCGCCACCGACCGCCTCCCTGATCGCGGGCGGGTCCAACGGCCGGTCCGGGGAGAGTGCGTCGGTGATGGCCAGGCAGAGCTTCTCCACCTCGTCCCTGGTCACCCCGAGGTGCTTGGCCGCCGAGGTGATGTCCGCCTCGGGCGCGCCCGCGCCGGCCGCCAGCCCGAGCGCGAAGTCGACGGCGGGCAGCAGGTAGGTGCAGCCCCGGGCCGAGGGCAGCTCGTGCACCTCCAGCGCCGCCACGGCCGCGTCCACCGCCGCCCGGCCCAGGCCGGCCCGCGCGAACAGCCCCAGGTACGGCGCCGCGCCGCCGACCGACCGGGCCCAGCCGCTCGCGGCCAGCACCTCACCGGCGGACGCGCCCTGGTGCGCGCCGTCCAGCCACTGCCGGTGCGCCCACCAGGCCCGGAGCTTGGCCGCCAGAGCCGGGTCGAGCACCGCCTCGCGCCCGGGGCCCCGGTCCCCGGAGGTCCCACTGTTTGCCATGCGCCCAGTATCGGCGCTCGGGCCCGTCGGCGGCACGCACCGACCGGCCGACAATTCGTTCGACCCGGCCCGCGTGGCCGGGGGAGACTACCGGGTGTCCGTAGCCCGTTGCGGACCGTCCGGACCGTCCGGACCGTCCGGACCGTCCGGACCGCCGAGGAGGCGACCCATGCACGTCCTGCTCCAGGGCATCGTCGGCTCCACCGCGTACGGACTGGCGCACGCCGGCTCCGACCTCGACCGGCTCGGGCTCTTCGCCGCGCCCACCACCGACCTGCACGGCCTGCACGGCCCCGCCGAGTCGCACGTCAGCACCGCCCCCGACCGCACCCTGCACGAGGCCGCCAAGTGGTGCCGCCTCGCGCTCGGTTGCAATCCGACCGCTTCCGAGCTGGTCTGGCTGCCCGAGGACCTCTACGAGGTGCGCACGCCGCTCGGCGAGGAGTTGATCGCGATGCGGCGCTCGTTCCTCGGCGCTCGCGCCGTCCGGCGCTCCTATCTCGGTTACGCCACCCAGCAGTTCAGGAAACTCTCCAACCGCGACCGCTCGGATGCCGCGGGCCTGGCCCGGGCCGCCAAGCACGCCCGGCACCTGGTCCGGCTGGTGGAGCAGGGGCTCGCCCTGCACGAGACCGGCGAGGTGGTGGTGCGGCTGGCCGACCCCGAGCGGGTGCGTGCCCTGGGCGAGCGCTTCGCGGTCCACCCCGAGCAGGCCGCCGGGCTGCTCGCCGAGGCCGAGACCCGCTTCGACCGGCCCGGCGTGCTGCCCGAGGCACCCGACGAGGCACCCGCCGAAGCCTGGCTGCGACGGGTCCGGGCGGCCCACTACAGCCCCGCCGAGGCCCTCGCCGCGGGCCGGTGACGCGGCCGGGGAATCCATTGGCCAACCGGGCGCGATCACCGGGTAGGATCGCCCCGCGGTGCCGTACCCCCAGGGGGTGCGCGCCGGTCAGCGGGCCGCTAGCTCAATTGGCAGAGCTGCGGACTTTTAATCCGTAGGTTCAGGGTTCGAGCCCCTGGCGGCCCACCGACAACGGGACCGGCCCCCACCGTGCGAGGAGTTCGCGCGGTGGGGGCCGGTCCCGTTCGGTGCCCCCAGGCGGTGGGCCGGGGCGGTCAGTTGCCGAAGTAGCCGAAGATGTCGGCGATCACGTGGGTGGTGCTGTTGACGTAGAGGTTCACCTTGCCGTCGGCGCCGACCGGCACGATCACCTGGTTGGCGATGGTCTGGCCGGCCACCCAGTTGACGTTGGAGCCGGCGGGCGGGCGCGGGGTGCCGTCGGCCCAGGCCTCCAGGAAGCCCGCGCCGCTGTTGTCGGTGACGGTGAGGTTCAGCACCACGGAGGTGATGCCGCTCGGGACGCCGTTCGCGCCGGCGACCTGGAGCGGGAGCGTGCTGCCGCCGGTCACCGGCTTGCCGGTGGTGCGGGTGTCCAGCAGCCGGGCCGGGCCGGTGCTGCTGAACCTGGCGCCGGCGGCGTCGGCGGTGAAGTAGCCGAAGACGTCGGCGACCACGTCGGTGGTGCCGTTGACCTTGATGCTGACGCTGCCGTCGGCACCGACCGGGACGATCGCCAGGCCGGAGATCAGCGCACCGGTGGAGGACCAGTTGACGTTGGAGACGGTCGGCGGGGTGGTGCCCGCCGGGTAGGCCTCCAGGTAGCCCTCGCTGTTGGCGGTGAAGGCGGTGGTCAGGTTGAGCACCACGGCGGTGGCACCGGCCGGGACGCCGTTCTGCCCGTTGATCTTCAGGTCGATGGTGCGGTAGCTGATCGGACCGGCGGTCGGGGTGCCGAGGGCCGTCCGGGTGTCCAGCACGCGGGTGGGCGTCCTGCCGGTGAAGGTCGCGCCGCTGTCGTCGCGGGTGTAGTAGCCCTGGACGTCGGCGATCACCTGGGTGGTGGAGTTGGTAAAGAAGTCCAGCGCCCCGTCGACCGGCACCGGCACGGTGACCAGGTTGGAGATGGTCTGCCCGGCCCGGTCCCAGTTCAGGTTGGAGGTGGTGGGTCGGGCCGTCGCGTCACCCCAGACGGTCACGTGCCCACCGCCCGTGGTGCCGGTGACGGTGACGTTCAGGACCACCGCGCTCACCCCCGAGGACGGGATCCCGGCCAGTCCGGCCACCGGCAGCGTGACGGTGCCGCCGGCCTGCACGGCGCCCGCCGAGGGGCGGCCGAGACCGGAACGGGTGTCGAGCAGCCGGGTCGGCGTGGTGGAGTGGAAGGTGGCCGGGGTGGCCGGGGCGCTCACCGCCGCGGGCTGCTGCTGGACGTCGATCAGGCCGCCCGGGGTGAGGGTGTCGGCCTTGGTGGCGAGCACCAGGCGGTGGCCGACCGTGGTCTGGAAGTCGGTGCCCGGGTTGGCGTTGTAGAACAGCCCGAGCCCGTCCGAGGTCCACTTCGGGCGATCGTGGTTGACGGCGCCGGAGGTCACCTGGGTGGCCGTGCCGGAGCCGTCGGAGGCCTGGACGAAGAGCTGGGTGTTGCCGGCGACGGTCCGCACGAAGGCGACCGTGGCGCCGTCGGGCGACAGGTGCGGCCGGCCGCCGTTGGCGATCAGCAGGCCGGCGGTGTGGTTGCCGTGGTCGGTCCAGATGTCCGAGGAGCCGTTGGCCCCGTGCTGGAACAGCACCGTGCCGGTCGGCGAGACGGTGGGGGAGCTGTCGGAGTCGCCGGTGGAGGCGGCGAACCACGGCTGGAGGTTGCTCTCCCCCTGGTGGTCCATCGGGTTCCAGTCCGCGGGCGACCACTTCAGCTGGAACGCGGGAACGCTGGAGTACGAGGAGGCGATGACCTTCGTCCCGTCCGGGGTGAAGACCGGCTGCCCCTCGATACCGTACGAGATCGGCCGCGGGTCCGTCAGGTCGGGCGCGTAGGTGCCCATCCCGCCCTCCCCGGTCTGCAGGACGATCCGCTTCCCGTCCGGTGACCAGCCGGGGTTCGACCCCTGGTCGGTCCCGCCGCCCATGCTGGTCGCCTCGATGTAGCGCGAGCCGTCCGGGTTCTCGGTCGCGGTCGAGGCGCCGCCGTCGGGGTGGACCTTCGTCCCCACGAGCAGCCCGGCCGACTCGGCGCCCGGGGCGGCGGGAGCCGCCGGAGCGGCCTGGGCCACCGGGGCGGCGAGCGTGGCGAGCGCGACGGACACCGACAGAGCCACTGCAACCGGACCAATCCGGTGCAATCGTGGGCGATTCATTTCAACTCGCTTCGCTCATACGTGCGTTGACGAGCGAGATCCTACGGGTGGTCAGGACCGGGCCGACCCGCACCCCTCCGTCGACGCACGACCCCGGCACAGCGGGCCCGCGGCGGGCCCGGGACCTGCCCACGATCGGCCCGCCCACCGTCGCCACTCGGCCCCGCTCCGGTGGCGGGATCGGGGCCGGGCGGCGATGGTGGGCCGCGGGGGACCACCACCTGGGAGGCGCTATGCCCGAAGTCACCGCCCCGTACAAGCCCGGCACCCCTTGCTGGGTCGACCTGATGGCCAAGGACCAGCAGGCGGCGCTCGACTTCTACCGTGACCTGTTCGGCTGGCAGGGCGAGGTCGGCCCGGCCGAGTTCGGCGGCTACGCGATCTGCACCTTGAACGGCAAGCCGGTGGCCGGCATCGGCCCGGCGATGGCCCCCGAGGGCATGCCGGAACCCCCGGTCGCCTGGACCACCTACCTGTCCTCCGACGACGCGGACGCGACCCTGGCCGCGGTCAGCGCCGCCGGCGGCACCGCGCTGGTGCCGGTGATGGACGTCGGCACGGTCGGCCGGATGCTGGTGGTGGCGGACCCGACCGGCGCCGTGTTCGGCGTCTGGCAGCCGGTCGACTTCGCCGGCGCCCAGGTGGTCAACGAGCCCGGCGCGCTGGTCTGGAACGAGCTGAACACCGCCGATCCGCAGGCCGCCAAGGACTTCTACTCCACCGCCTTCGGGGTGCGGCTGCCGCTGATGGAGGGCGCCACCCACTACTGGTCGCTGGAGGTGGACGGGAAGGCGGTCGGCGGCGTGCAGAAGCTCGGCGGCGCGATGCCGCCCGGCACCCCCTCGCACTGGCTGACCTACTTCGCGGTGGACGACACCGACAGCACGGTGGACGCGCTGGTCCGGGCCGGCGGCACGGTCCTGATGCCGCCCACCGACTCCCCGTGGGGCCGCAACGCGATCGTCCAGGACCCGCAGGGTGCGGTCTTCGCGGTTATCCGGGTCCCGGCCGGGTAGCCGAGCCGGGGACCAGGGCCGCCCGTTCGCGACGCGCCAGCCGCGACGCCAATGGGCGGCCGCTCCATGTGTGCGAGCGAGGATGACAGACATGCTGGGACTCCCCGACCACATCCGCGCCTTCCTCTTCGACCTGGACGGTGTGCTCACCCAGACCGCCAAGGTGCACGCGGCCGCCTGGAAGGACATGTTCGACACCTTCCTGCGCGCCGAGGCCGCCCGGTCCGGGACACCCTTCGTACCCTTCGACCCGGTGGTCGACTACGACCGCTACGTCGACGGCCGGCCACGCCTGGACGGCACCCGGGGCTTCCTGGAATCCCGGAAGATCGACCTGCCCGAGGGCACCGACCGGGACCGGCCCGGCGAGCGCACCGTCCACGGCCTGAGCAGCGCCAAGAACGACACCGTGCTGCGCATGATCAAGGAGCAGGGGGTCCAGCCCTACCCCGGCTCGGTCGCCTACCTGCACCGGCTGCAGGTGCTCGGCCTGCCCCGCGCCGTGGTCTCCTCCAGCGCCAACTGCCGGGACGTGCTGCGCGCGGCCGGGATCGACGGCCTGTTCGAGGTGGTGGTGGACGGCGTGGTGGCCACCCGGGACCACCTGGCCGGCAAGCCCGCCCCGGACACCTACCTGGCCGCCGCGCGGGAGCTGGGCGTGCCGCCCGAGCACGCCGCCGTGTTCGAGGACGCGCTCGCCGGGGTCGCCTCCGGGCGGGCCGGCGGGTTCGGTGCCGTGGTCGGTCTGGACCGCACCGGCCAGGTCCGGGAGCTGCGCGAGCACGGCGCCGACCTGGTGGTGGCCGATCTGGCCGAGCTGATCGAGGGGGATCCGGCATGACCGGCGCGGACGCCTTCACCGTCGACCCGTGGGGGGTCGCCGAGCACGGCCTGGACCTGGACGCCCAGGCCCGGGCCGAGTCGGTGTTCGCCCTCTCCAACGGGCACATCGGCCTGCGCGGCAACCTCGACGAGGGCGAGCCGCACGGCCTGCCCGGCACCTACCTGAACGGCGTGTTCGAGCTGCGCCCGCTGCCGTACGCGGAGAGCGGCTACGGCTACCCGGAGTCCGGCCAGAGCGTCATCAACGTCACCAACGGCAAGGTCATCCGGCTGCTGGTCGACGACGAGCCGTTCGACCTGCGCTACGGCGAACTCCGCGGCCACCAGCGGAGCCTGGACTTCCGGGACGGCCTGCTGCGGCGCCGGGCCGAGTGGACCTCGCCGGCCGGGCGGACGGTCAAGGTGACCTCGGTGCGGCTGGTCTCGCTGACCCAGCGGGCCATCGCCGCCGTCGACTACACGGTCGAGGCGGTGGACGGGCCGGTCCGGATCGTGGTCCAGTCCGAGCTGGTCGCCAACGAGCAACTCCCGGGCGGGGAGCGGGATCCGCGCGCCGCCGCGGTGCTGGAGCAGCCGCTCACCGCGGAGCTGCACCACGCCGCCGCCACCAAGGCGGTGCTGGTGCACCGGACCAGGTACAGCGGCCTGCGGGTGGCGGCCGGTATCGACCACGCGATCGAGGGGCCGGACCAGGTGGACACCACCGCCGAGTCCACCGACGACCAGGGCCGGATCAGCGTCACCACCGTGCTGGAGGCGGGCGAGCGGCTGCGGCTGGTGAAGTTCATCGCGTACGGCTGGTCGGCGACCCGCTCGCTGCCCGCCGTCCGGGACCAGGTCGAGGCCGCGCTGACGGCCGCCCGGCACACCGGCTGGGACGGCCTGGTGGCCGAGCAGCGGCGCTACCTGGAGCGGTTCTGGGCCAGCAACGACATCGAGATCGAGGGCGACGTCGAGCTCCAGCAGGCGGCCAGGTTCGCGCTGTTCCACGTCCTGCAGGCGGGCGCCCGCAGCGAGGAACGGGCGATCCCCGCGAAGGGGTTGACCGGCCCCGGGTACGACGGGCACAGCTTCTGGGACACCGAGATGTTCGTCCTGCCGGTGCTCACCTACTGCCTGCCGGGCGCGGTCGGCCAGGCGCTGCGCTGGCGGCACACCACCCTGCCGATGGCCCGCGACCGCGCGGCCCAACTCGGCCTTCAGGGCGCGGTCTTCCCCTGGCGGACCATCCGCGGCGAGGAGTGCTCCGGGTACTGGCCGGCCGGCACCGCGGCGTTCCACATCGGCGCCGACATCGCGGCCGCCGTGGTCCGCTACGTCCGGGCCACCGGGGACGTCGAGTTCGAGCGCGCCTACGGGCTGGAGCTGCTGGTGGAGACCGCCCGGATGTGGCGCTCGCTCGGGCACCACGACCCGGTCGGCCGGTTCCGGATCGAGGGGGTCACCGGCCCGGACGAGTACAGCGCGGTGGCCGACAACAACGTCTTCACCAACCTGATGGCGCAGTCCAACCTCCGGCACGCCGCCGAGGCGGCCAACCGGCACCCGCTGCAGGCCGCCGAACTCGGGGTGGACACCGAGGAGGCCGCGGCCTGGCGGGACGCGGCCGCGGCGATGTTCATCCCGTACGACGAGAAGCTCGGGGTGCACCCGCAGGCCGACGGCTTCACCGACCACCAGCTCTGGGACTTCGAGGGCACCCCGCGCGAGAAGTACCCGCTGCTGCTGCACTACCCGTACTTCGACCTGTACCGCAAGCAGGTGGTCAAGCAGGCCGACCTGGTGCTGGCCATGCAGGTCCGCGGGGACGCCTTCACCGAGGAGCAGAAGGCCCGCAACTTCGCGTACTACGAGCGCCTGACCGTCCGGGACTCCTCGCTCTCCGCCTGCACCCAGGCGGTGATCGCGGCCGAGGTCGGCCAGCTCGACCTGGCCTACGACTACACCGCCGAGGCCGCCCTGATGGACCTGCGCGACCTCGGCGGCAACACCCGGGACGGCCTGCACATGGCCTCGCTGGCGGGCGCCTGCATCGCGCTGGTGGCGGGCTTCGGCGGCCTGCGCGACCACTCCGAGCACCTGTCCTTCCGCCCTCGGCTGCCGGCCGGGCTGCAGCGCCTGGCGTTCACCCTGCGGATCAGGGAGAGCCTGCTGAGGGTCGACATCACCCACGCCACCACCGTCTACACGGTGCGCGAGGGCGGCCCGCTGACCCTGTTGCACGACGGCGAGCCGGTGCGCCTGGCCGCCAAGGGCGAGGCCACCCGGCGCACGGCGGTCATCGAGGCGCCCGAGCGCTGCTCCCAGCCGCCCGGCCGGGAGCCCGCCCGGCGTGCCGCGCACGCCGGGGTGCAGGGCGTCGTCCAGTCCGGCGGGGTGGAGCACCTGCCCGCCGAGTGACCGCCCGCCGAACCGGACCTTCCCCCGAGCCCTTTACCGTCGCCAACCGGCGGTAAAGGGCTCGTCCAATTTTCTGACGGACCGTTGTTCGACGTGAGCATGTCCGTCTAGCGTCGGCGTCAGTTCCCCTGTCCTGCCCGGTGCGAAGCGGCGGCCCCGAACCGTCCCGCCGCTTCCCGCCCGCCCCGCCGCGCCCCGGACCACCCAGCCCGCGCGCGGCCGGTTCCGCACGGCCCCCGGTCGACCCAGCCACAGGAGGCAGTCCGTTGCGCACCCCCACGCCCCGCACCCGTCGGTCCGTCCTGGCCGCCGCCGGCACCGCGGCGCTCGCGCTGTCCGCGTTCGCCGCCGCCGCGCCCGCCGGCGCCGCCGCCACCCCCACCACCTACTCCCAGGGTGCGACCTCCTGGGTCCGCTCCTGCGCCACCCTGGCCAAGGGCGACACCATGGCCTGCCACGCGCTCAGGGTCACCAGCACCGCCGAGCCGGTGCGGGCGCAGGGCGTCTCCCCGGGCCTGCTGCCGGCCGGCTTCGGCCCGAGCGACCTGCTCGGCGCCTACAAGCTGCCGGCGGGCGGCGGCGCCGGTCTGACGATCGCCATCGTGGACGCCTACGACGACCCGGCCGCCGAGGCGGACCTGGGCGTCTACCGCAGCCAGTACGGCCTGCCGGCCTGCACCACCGCCAACGGCTGCTTCAAGAAGGTGGACCAGAACGGCGGCACCAGCTACCCGGCCAAGAACAGCGGCTGGGCCGGCGAGATCTCGCTCGACCTCGACATGGTCTCGGCGATCGCCCCCAAGGCGAAGATCATCCTGGTCGAGGCCAAGAGCGCCACCATGGCCAACCTCGGAACGAGCGTCAACACCGCGGTCCGGCTGGGTGCCAAGTTCGTCTCCAACAGCTACGGCGGCGGCGAGTCCTCCGCCGACACCTCCTACGACAGCTCCTACTTCAACCACCCGGGCGTGGCCATCACCGTCTCCTCGGGCGACTCCGCGTACGGCGCGCAGTACCCCGCCGCCTCGCGGTACGTCACCGCGGTCGGCGGCACCGCGCTCAAGCGGGACTCCAGCAGCCGCGGCTGGAGCGAGTCGGTCTGGCTCACCAGCTCCTCGGAGGGCGGCGGCTCCGGCTGCTCGGCCTACGACGCCAAGCCCAGCTGGCAGAAGGACACCGGCTGCGCCCGGCGGACCATAGCCGACGTGGCCGCGGTCGCCGACCCGGCCACCGGGGTGGCGGTCTACCAGACCTACGGCGGCAGCGGCTGGGCGGTCTACGGCGGCACCAGCGCCTCCGCGCCGATCATCGCGGGCGTGTACGCGCTCGGCGGCGCCCCGTCCGCGGGCAGCAGCCCGGCCTCCTTCGCGTACGCCCACACCGGCTCGCTGTTCGACGTGACCACCGGCTCCAACGGCAGTTGCTCGCCGGCCTACCTGTGCAAGGCGGGTGCGGGCTACGACGGCCCGACCGGCCTCGGCACCCCGAACGGGACGGCGGCCTTCCACGGCTGACGTCCTGACGAGGGCCCGCCCGCCGGGTGCGGAAGTGCGCGGGCGGGCCCGCCGCCATCCGGAACGGCCGGGTATGGGCACTTTGTCCGGTTCGTCGTGCTAGGCATGGTCCTGAAGGGATCCGGCCGCCGGGCCGCGACGAGCCGAGCCGAGACGAGGTACCCCGTGGGCAGTGTGGCCGAGCAGATGGTGGAGGTGCTCCGGCAGGCCGGCGTGGAGCGGGTCTACGGCGTGGTGGGCGACAGCCTCAACCCGGTGGTGGACGCGATCCGGCGGGCCGAGGGCATCGCCTGGGTGCACGTGCGAAACGAGGAGGCGGGCGCCTTCGCCGCGGCGGCCGAGGCCGAACTGACCGGCCGGCTCGCGGTCTGCGCCGGCTCCTGCGGGCCCGGCAACACCCACCTGATCCAGGGCCTCTACGACGCCCAGCGCAGCGGGGTGCCGGTGCTGGCGCTGGCCTCCCACATCCCGTCCGGGCAGATCGGCACCGGCTTCTTCCAGGAGACCCACCCGGAGCGGGTGTTCACCGACTGCAGCACCTTCTGCGAGCTGGTCTCCACCCCGGCGCAGCTGCCCCGGCTGCTGCGGGTCGCGGTGCAGCACGCGCTCGGCGCCCCCGGGGTCTCCGTGCTGGTCTTCCCCGGCGACATCGCGGCGCTGCCCGCCGCCGGGCCCACCGGCCGGGGCACCTTCCTCACCGAGCAGGCGGTCGCCGCCCCGCCCTGGGCCCAGGTCCGGGCGCTGGCCGAGGCGCTCAACCGGGCCGCCACGGTGGCGGTGTTCGCCGGCGCGGGCACCCGGGGCGCGCACGAGGAGGTGATGAAGCTGGCGGCGACCGTGCACGCCCCGATCGGGCACTCGCTGCGGGGCAAGGAGTGGATCCAGTACGACAACCCGTACGACGTGGGGATGAGCGGCCTGCTCGGCTACGGCGCCTGCCACGAGGCTCTGCAGGAGGCCGAGCTGGTCCTGCTGCTGGGCACCGACTTCCCGTACGACTCCTTCCTGCCGCAGGCCCGCACCGTGCAGGTGGACCACGACGCGACCCGGCTCGGCCGGCGGACCCCGCTGGAGCTGGCGGTGCACGGCGACGTGGCGGCCACCCTGCGGGCGGTGCTGCCGCTGCTGGAGCAGAAGCCGGACCGCACCTTCCTGGACACGATGCTGGACCGGCACGTCAAGGCGCTGGAGAAGGTGGTCGGCGCCTACACCAGGGACATCGAGCACCACCGGCCGATCCACCCCGAGTACGTGGCCGCGGTGCTGGACGAACTGGCCGCCGAGGACGCGGTGTTCACCGTCGACACCGGCATGAACAACGTCTGGGCCGCCCGCTACCTGACCCCGAACGGGCGGCGCCGGGTGATCGGCTCCTTCCTGCACGGCTCGATGGCGAACGCGCTGCCGCACGCGATCGGCGCGCAACTCGCCTTCCCCGGGCGGCAGGTGGTCTCGCTCTCCGGTGACGGCGGGATCGGCATGCTGCTCGGCGAGCTGCTCACGGTGGCCAAGCACCGGCTGCCGGTGAAGACGGTGGTCTTCAACAACGGCGCCCTGGGCATGATCAAGCTGGAGATGCTGGTCAGCGGCTATCCGGAGACGGAGACCGACAACGGCGACGTGGACTACGCGGCGATCGCCCGGGCCTGCGGCATCCCGGCCAAGCGGGTCACCGACCCGGCCGCCGTGGCGGACGCCCTGCGGGAGGCGCTGGAGCGCCCCGGCCCCGCCCTGCTCGACGTGGTGACCGATCCCAACGCGCTGTCCATCCCGCCGCACATCACCGCCGCCCAGCTCAAGGGCTTCGCGCTGGCCGCCGGGCGGACCGTGCTGTCCGGCGGCGTCGGCCGGATGATCGACCTGGCCCGCAGCAACCTGCGCAACATCCCCCGGCCGTAGCGCGCGCGGCGCCAGGGGGCGTGCGCCACCGGAGGCGCGGGGAAGCCGTGGTGCCGCGAGGTGCGTGGTGGCCAGGTTTGCCTCTGGGGCAAGTTTCTTGCCTCAGGGGCATCGCCGGGTGTGCACTGGACGCATGACAGAAGACCCGGAGGTCGCGGGCCTCGGCGCCCGACTGCGCGAGCACCGGCTGGCCGGCCGGCTCACCCTGGAGGCGGCCGCCGCCCGGGTGGGCCTGTCCCCAGCTTACGTGTCACGGCTGGAGAGCGGGCAGCGCCAGCCCTCGCTGCCGGTCCTGCTCGGGCTGGCGCGCGCGTACGGGACCAGCGTCGCCGGGCTGCTCGGCGAGCAGCCCGGCGACGCAGACCCGGTGATCCGCGGCGCCGCCATCGAGCCCGGCCGGGCCGGCGGCTGGGGCTACCGCCGGGCCGGCGCCCCGGGCCGGGCGATGCAGGCGCTGCACGTCCAGGTCCCGCCGAGCCTGCAGGACGCCGTGGTGCGGGTGCACCCCGGGGAGGAGTGGCTGTACGTCACCCGCGGCCGGCTGCGGCTGACCCTCGGCGAGAGCGTCCACCTGCTGGCGGAGGGGGACAGCGCCCACTTCGACTCGCTCACCCCGCACTGCATCGCCGCCGATTCCCCGGACGGGGTCGAACTGCTCTTCCTGCACACCCTGTTGCAGGCCCCGGTCGGCGAACTCTGCCTCGGCGACCCGCCCCGGCTCTGACACCGCCCGAACCCGCCCGACCCACCTGAGCCCACCAGAGAGGTAAGGCCATGTCCAAGCTCACCACCGACGCCGGACGGCGCACCGACCGCCGGGTCTGGATCCGCGCCACCATCTACATGGCGGCCACCCACGCCTTCGCGGGCTTCGTGATCCTGCTGTTCGAGATCGGCAACCGCGGCCGCTGACCGGCGCCGCCCGCTCGGCCCCGCTCGGCCCCGCTCGGCCCCGCTCAGTCCCGGGCGTCGGAGCCGGGCGCGTCGGAATCGGTGAGCAGCCGGAAGCCCGAGTGCCGGCCGTGCCCCTGTGCCACCGCCAGCCGGAACCAGATCCACAGCGCCCGGTCCACCAGCTCGTACTGGTCCGGGCCGAGGTAGACCGGCCGCAGGCCGACCGCCGAGATCAGCTCCTCGACCGCCGCGCGGTCCTCCTCGGCCGCCGAGAACAGGTGGTCCGAGGCCGTCCCGCCGATCAGCGGGTCCGCGAACACCTCGACGCCTTGGCTGCTGAACGCCCGGGCGTACCGGGCGCCGGGGGCCCGCTCGGCCACCTCGGCGGCACTGTTCTGCACCGGGGCGGCCAGCCGGTTGGCCGCGTCGACCACCAGCCGGCCGTCCAGCGCCGGGCCGTGCTCGGCGAGGAACTCGTCGACGGCGGTGCCCGGTTGGGCCAGGACCACGGTGTCGGCACCGGCCAGCGCCTCGGCCACCGTGACGACCTTGACCGGGGCGTCGGCCACGGCGCCCGGATCCCGTGAGCCGAGCACCGTCTCCAGGCCCGCGGCGCCGAACGCCCGGGCCAGGGTGGAGCCGATCTTTCCGGTGCCGATGACGGCGACTGCCATGGTGATCCCCTCTCGTCCCACCGGGCCACCCGGCCCGGGAACCATCCCAAGGCCCCACCCCCGCACGGGAATTCCCGCCGCCGCCGAGACTGTCAGGTCGGCCGCGGCCCGCTCATCGCCGGCCGCTCGCAGGCACCCACAGCCGCCCACAGCCGCTCACGACCGCGCGCGGCCCCTCACAGCCGCTCACAGCCGCACCAGCGTGCACAGCGCGTCCAGCGCCGCCGGGAAGGCCCGGTCGGACGGCGTCCCGTACCCGACCACCAGGGCCGAGGGGGCGTCCGGCACCGCCGGCGCGGCGGGTGACCTGCACCAGGACTTGACGCTCAGCGAGATGCCCAACCATCGCGCCTGCCGGAGCAGTTCCGGCTCGCTCAACGAGCCCGGCGGCAGCTCCAGGACGGCGTTCAGGCCCGCCGACAGGCCGGTCACCCGGACCTCGGGGGCCCGCTCGGCCAGCACCTCGATCAACCGGTCGCGCCGGCGCCGGTACTGCAGCCGGCTGCGCCGGATGTGCCGGTCGTAGTCGCCGGAGGTGATCAACTCGGCCAGGGCGAGCTGCTCCAGGGCGCCCGACTGCCCGTCGGCCAGCCGCTTCTGCCGCATCACCGGCTCCACCAGGGCGGCCGGCAGGGCCAGCCAGCCGAGCCGCAGCCCCGGGGCCAGGCTCTTGGCCGCCGTCCCCGCGTACACCACCCGCTCCGGATCCAGCGCCTGCATCGCGCCCAGCGGCTGGCGGTCGTAGCGGAACTCGCCGTCGTAGTCGTCCTCGACCAGCACGCCCCCGGTGGCCCGCGCCCAGGCCACCGCGGTCGCCCGCCGGGTCGCCCGCAGCGCCACCCCGGTCGGGAACTGGTGCGCCGGGGTGAGCACCGCCGCCCCCGCCGCCGAGCCGAGCAGCGCCTCGGTGCGGGCGCCGCCCTCGTCCAGCGGCAGCGGCACGGTGGCCAGGCCGACCGCGTCCACCACCGCGCGCTGCGGCGGCAGCCCGTACTCCTCCACCGCCAGCGTCCGCACACCCTGCTCGTACAGCGCCCGGCAGACCAGCCCCAGGCCCTGGGTGTACCCGGAGCAGACCAGCAGCCGCTCCGGGTCGGTGCGCACGCCCCGGACCCGGGCCAGATAGTCGGCCAGCGCCCGGCGCAGCTCGATCCGGCCGCGCGGGTCGCCGAGCCCGAAGGCCTCGTGCGGGGCGGTGGCCAGCGCCCGCCGGGTCGCGGCCAGCCACGCCGAGCGCGGGAACCGGGACAGGTCGGGGCTGCCCGGCATCAGGTTGTGCCGCACCGCGGGCTCGGGCCGGACCCCGGGCGGCGGTGCGGCCGGCTGCGGGGCGCCGCGCTCGGCCACCACCGTGCCCGAGCCCTGCCGGGAGGTCAGCCAGCCCTCGGCGCTGAGCTGGGTGTACGCCTCCGCGACGGTGTTGCGCGCGATCCCCAGGTCGGCCGCCAGCGCTCGGGAGGAGAGCAGCCGGGTGCCGGCGGCCAGCCGCCCGTCCCGGACGGCCGAGCGCAGCGCGTCCTCCAGGGCGGCCCGCAGGCCGAGCCCGCGGGCCCGCCCGGCGGACAGGTCGAGATGCAGGTCGCCACCGAAAGTGGCCCAGGATTCCATGGGTCAAATGAACCACAGCACCGGGCCATCGGGCACCTAGGGTAGAGCCATGACGACGAACGAGAACACTGCCGCCACCACCGCCACCAGCCCCGACGCGCTCGTCCCGGCCCCCGTCCAGCGCCTGTCGATGCCCGAGCAGGCCGCCGAGTTCTACCGCTCGATGATCAAGCTGGACCGGGCCGCCAACCTCGGCGTCGACCCGATCGTCGCCGAACTGGTGAAGATTCGCGCCTCGCAGATCAACGGCTGCGCCTTCTGCCTCGACATGCACACCACGGACGCCCGCAAGCTCGGTGAGCAGGAGCACCGGCTGTACTCGCTGCCGGCCTGGCGCGAGACCCCGTGGTTCACCGCCCGCGAGCGCGCCGCACTGGCGCTCACCGAGGCCGTCACCCTGGTGACCGAGGGGCACGTCCCGGACGCGGTCTACGACGAGGCCGCCAAGCAGTTCGACCAGCAGGAACTGGCCCAGCTGATCGCGCTGATCATCGCCATCAACTCCTGGAACCGGATCGCCATCGCCACCCGGCTGAGCCCGGCCCCCCGCCAGGCCTGACCCACCCACCCGGCCGGCCCCCGGCACCGATCGGGGGCCCCGCCGGGTCCAGGTCCGATTTCCGCCGGACGGCGACCCCCAGCGACCGACAGGCTGTCACCATGACCACGCAGCACCACAAGGCCGAACTCCTGCACACCCTGCACCGCCCCGGCGCACCACTCGTGCTGGCCAACGTCTGGGACGCCGCGAGCGCCCGCCTGGTGGCCGACGCCGGCGCCCCGGCGATCGCCACCGCCAGCGCCAGCGTCTCCTGGACCCTCGGCGTGCCCGACGGGCACCGGCTCGACAAGGCCCGGGCACTGGCCCAGACCGCGCTGATCGCCGGCGCCGTCGACCTGCCGGTCACCGCCGACCTGGAGCACGGCTTCGCGGACACCCCGGCCGGCGTCGCCGACACCGTCACCGAGCTGCTCGCCACCGGCGCCGTCGGCGTCAACCTGGAGGACAGCTGGTCCGGCCCCGGCCCGCTGCGGCCGGTGGCCGACGCGGCCGAGCGGATCGCCGCCGCCCGCCGGGCCGCCGACGCCGCGGGCATCCCGCTGTTCCTCAACGCCCGCACCGACGTCTTCCTGCTCGGCGTCGGCGACCCCGCCGACCGTCTGGACGAGGCCCTCACCCGGGCCCGGGCCTTCGTCGCGGCGGGCGCCGACGGAATCTTCGTCCCCGGCGTCACCGATCCGGCCACCGTCGCCGCCCTCGCCCGGGCCCTGCCCGTCCCGCTGAACGTGCTGGCCGGCCCCGGCGCCCCGACCGTCGCCGAACTCGCCGCCCTCGGCGTCGGCCGGATCAGCCTCGGCCCCGGCCTCGCCAAGGCCGCCTACGCCGCGGTCCGCCGGGCCGCCCGCGAGGTGTACACGGACGGCGGCTACCTGGCCCTGGCGGACGGCCTCGGCTTCGACGAGATGAACGCCCTGTTCGAGGACTGAGCGGGCTCAGGCTCAGGCCACCGACACCGGCGGCCGGTCCAGCACCCGCCCGAGCGTCCCGCACACCCCGGTGGTGCGCTCCGCCGCAGACCCCACCACCGGGTACTGGGCCAGCTCCTGGTGGCACACCTCGGCCGCCGTCGCCCCCTGCGCGTAGTCGCGGACCTGCTCCGCCTGCGCGGGGGCGGCGGCCGCCGCGAGAGCGGCGAGGGACAGTGCGGCGAGCGCCGGGATCTCTCTCATGCCCTCCCCAACGAGCCCCGCCCCGGATGGTTGCTGCCCCGGAGCGTCAGCGCGTCCGTACGGGCAGGGTGCGCACGCTGTTGCTGACGAACGAGGCGATCGGCTCCGGCGCCGGCCCGCCCTCGGCGAGGGCCAGCCCCGGGAAGCGGGTGAACAGCCCACGCAGCGCCGTCTCCGCCTCCAGCCGGGCCAGCCCCGCCCCCAGGCAGAAGTGCGGCCCGTGGCCCAGCGACAGGTGCTTGACCGGCTGCCGGGTCAGATCGAAGCGGTCCGCGTCCGGGTAGTGCCCCTCGTCCCGCCCGGCCGACGCGTACGAGGCCAGCAGCGCCTCCCCGCGCCGGATCAGCACCGCACCGACCTCGATGTCCTCCACCGCGTACCGCAGCGGGAACTGCCCGACCGGGGAGTCGTAGCGCAGCGTCTCCTCGACCACCGCGGACCACGGCTGCTCGCCCGACAGCACCAGCGCCAGCTGCTCCGGGTGGGTCAGCAGGGCGCGCACCGCGTTGGTGATCAGGTTCAGCGTGGTCTCGTGCCCGGCCACCAGCATCAGCAGCAGCGTGCCGACCAGCTCCTGCTCGGTCAGCCGGTCGTCCGCCGCCCGGGCCGCGATCAGGTCGGTGGTCAGGTCGTCACCCGGCTCGGCCCGCTTGGCCGCGACCACCGAGCCCAGCAGGGCGAACAGCCCCTGCTGCGCCGCCAGCGCCGCCTGTGGTGTCGCCGAGCTGCTGACCAGCGTGTCGGACAGCTCGTGCAGCCGGTCCTGCTGCTCCACCGCGAGCCCGAGCAGCTCGCCGATCACCTGCATCGGCAGCGGGTACGCGAAGTGCTCGCGCAGGTCGAACTCGCCCTCCAGGGCGGCCACCGCGTCCAGCAGCCGGTTGCTGCGGGCCTCCACGGCAGGCGCCAGCTCGGCGATCCGGCGCGGGGTGAAGGCCTGGGTGACCAGACCGCGCAGCCGCCGGTGGTCGGCGCCGTCCACGGTGATCATGCCCGGCACGGTGACGAAGTTCAGCAGCGGCCAGCCCTTGGGCAGCCGCCCCTCCCGGAAGGTGTTCCACAGCTGCGGGTTCTTGCCCACCCGGGGATCGGCCAGCAGCTCCTGCAGCGTGTCGTGGTGGGCTATCGCCCAGACCACCACCCCGCCAGGGAGTTCCACCAGGACCGCAGGGCCTGCCGCCCGGAGTCGGCCGTTCTCCCCGTGCTGGTCCCCTCCGAAGGCGTCGAGTCGGACCGGGGCGAGGGTGTCGGAAGTGTCCATGACGGCCTTTCGGGAGCGGGGCTTCGGGGCGGGGTGAAGGCGCTGTACAGCACCGGCAGCGACACCAGCGCGCGCGACCACGGGGACTGCCGCCAGCTCAACTCGTGTGCGGGCACCGCGAGCTGGAGGTCCGGCAGCCGGTGCAGCAGGGTTTCCAGCGCGGTCTCGACGATCAGCCGGGCCGGCTGCTGGGCCGGACAGACGTGCCGCCCCGCCCCCCAGGCCAGGTGCGCCCGGTTGCCGGCGATGCCGTCCCCGGCGTGCACCGCGGGATCGGCGTTGGCGGCGGCCAGCCCGAGCACCAGCATGTCCCCGGCGCTGATGTACTGGCCGCCGAGCACGGTGTCGCCGGTGGCCCAGCGGCCGGGGAAGTTCTGCGTCGGCGGATCCCGCCAGAGCACCTCCTCCAGCGCGTCCGCCACGGTCAGCCGCCCGCCGGTCAGGGTCGAGCGGAACCGGCGGTCGGTGAGCAGCAGCCGCAGCGTGTTGCCGGTCCAGTTGATCGTGGTCTCGTTCCCCGCGACCAGGATCACCACCAGGTGGTGCAGCGCCTCCTCGTCGGTCAGCTGCGCCCGGTGGGCCAGCAGCCAGGAGGTCAGGTCCGCGCCCGGCTCGGCCCGGCTGCGGCGGACCAGGTCGGTCAGGATCTCCTGGAACTCCGCGTTGGCCCGGACCGACTTCTCGCTGCTGTCCACGAAGTGGCTGATCAGCTCGATCAGATGCGGCCCCATCTCGGGCGGCAGGCCCAGCAGTTGGGTGAAGACCAGGAGCGGCAGCCGGCGCGCGTACTGGGCGATCAGGTCGGCGGTGCCGTCCGGGCCCCAGCTGTCGATCAGCGCGTTGGCGGCGGCCTCGGTGGTCTCGCGCAGCTGCCGCTGGTCGATCCGCCCCAGGGTCTGCGCCACCGCGCCGCGCAGCCGCTGGTGCTCGGCCCCGTCCAGGCTGAGCAGGGTGGGCCGCCAGGCGGTCATCGGCAGCAGCCGGGAGTCGGACTTCAGCCGGCCCTCGGCCGGCACCCGCCAGCGCCGCGAATCCTTGGAGAACAGCTGCTCGTTGCGGGTCAGTTCGAGGAGCTCGGGGTAGCCCAGCACCAGCCAGGCCTCCACCCCCGGCTCCAGCTCGATCGGCGCGACCGGCCCGTGCTGCTCGCGCAGCCGGGCGTACAGGCCGTGCGGGTCGTCCGCGACCGCGGCCCCGTACAGCTGCGCGGCGGGGCCGGCCGCGCCGGTGCCCCGGTGCATCGGACAGCCGGGCGGCGGCACGGCGGCCTCGGGCTGGGGAGTCGTCATCGCTGGAGCTCCAGTGCGGCGGTGGAGAGCAGATGGTCCACGAAGTCGATCAGCACGTCGTAGGCGGCCTGCCGGTCCCGGGCGTCGCAGCGCAGGATCGGCACCTCGGGCAGCAGGTCGAGCGCCGCCCGCAGGTCGTCCTCCGGGTGCTCGGGGGTGTCGGGGAAGACGTTCACGGCCACCGCGAACGGGATCCGCTGCTCCTCCAACTGCCCCAGCACGTCGAAGCTCTCGTCGAGGCGGCGGGTGTCGACCAGGGCGATCGCACCGAGCGCGCCGCGCGAGAGGTCGTCCCACAGCGGCCAGAACCGCTGCTGCCCGGGCGTCCCGAAGAGGTACAGCGCGAGCTGCGGGTTGAGCGTGATCCGGCCGAAGTCCATCGCCACCGTGGTGGTGGTCTTGTCCGGGCGGCCGGTCAGGTCGTCCACCTCGGCACCGGCTGAGGTCATCACCTCCTCGGTGCGCAGCGGCGCGATCTCGCTCAGCGCCCCGACCAGGGTGGTCTTGCCGACCCCGAAGGGACCGGTGACCAGGATCTTGACCGCACCCTGCACGGTGGCCGGCAGGTAGGACGGCCCGGCGGGCGGGCCCGCGGTGTCAGCGGAGCTGGCGGAGGCCAACGAGCACTTCCTCTAGGAGTGTGGTGGGCAGGAGGTCGGCCTGCGGCGCGGGCGGGCGGACCTGGACGGCGCCCAGGTCCCACAGGTCGTCGACCAGCACCCGCACCACGCTGACCGGCAGGCCGAGGTAGGCGGCGATCTCGGCCACCGACAGCAGGTCGCGGCAGAGCGTCAGGATCCGCTGGTGCTCCCGGTTGAGCGTGTCCCCGGGCAGCAGGTCCGGGTCGAGGGCGGCCGCCGGCACCGCGCTGACCAGGCTCTCGATGGCGAGGGCCGGCCGACCGGGCCGGCTGCGGCCACCGGTGATCACATACGGCCGGACCGGCCCGCTCACCGGGCTTCCCCGGCCGCCTGCTCGAACCGGGGCGGGCTGGTCAGGTGGGTGCCGATCCGCTCCACCAGCACCTGCATCTGGTACGCGACCAGCCCGGCGTCCACCGCCTCGCCGGTCACCACCGCCAGGTGCGCGCCGGCCCCGGCCGCCACCACGAACAGGTAGCCGCCGCCGTACTCGACCACGATCTGGCGGGTGCTGCTGCCGCGGCCGCCGAAGCCCTGGGCCACCCCGCGGGCCAGGGACTGCAGACCGGAGCAGGCGGCGGCCAGCCGCTCGGCGTCGTCCCGGCCGATCTGCTCGCTGCGGCCGATCTCCAGGCCGTCGTTGGACACCACGACGGCGTGCCGGACGTCGGGCACGGCCACGATGTCCGAGAGCAGCCAGCCGAGATCAGGATTGGTGGTCATCGAAGTCTCCGGAGCGCTGGGGGAGTTGGGGGGAGTCACCGGCCGGGTCGGCCGGTCCGGTCGACGGGTCGGGAGCGTCCGAGGGCAGGCCCTCGCGGGCGGCCGAGCGACCGCTCGCGGTGCCGGCCTGGAACATCGCCATGAAGGCCTGGGCCTGGTCCGCGGAGCGGGTCGCCACCTGGTCGGTGGTCCGCTCCCCGGCCGTGGCCGGCGCCTGGTCGGTGGCCGGCGCCTTCGCCGGCCCGGTGCTCCGGCGGTTGGCCCGCCGGGGGAGCTCGCCGGTCGGCGGGGTGCCGGCCGCCCGCGCCGCGGCGGTGCTGCGGGGCTGTGCGGTGCCGGCGCGGCCCGGCGCGGTGCCGGCGCTGGTGCCGGCGCTGGTGCGGGGCTGGGTCGGGACCCGCGACGGCGGCCCGGGCGGCAGCGCCGGCGCGCTGCTCGCGGACGGCGGCAGCACGGTCGGCAGCGGCTCGGTGAGCAGCACGTTGGGCAGCAGCACCACCACCCGCACGCCGCCGTAGGGCGAGGGCGCCGAGCTGAGCGTGACCCGGAAGCCGTACTGCTCGGCCAGCCGGCCGACCGCGGCCAGGCCCAACTGCGGTACCTCGCCCAGCCGGGAGACCTCCAGCGAGCCGCCGCCGGCGAGCGCGGCGGCGGCCTTCTCCACCGCGTGCTCGGGCATGCCGACGCCGCAGTCGTCGATCTCCACGACGGCGCCGTTGTGCACCGACATCAGCGTGACGAACACCTGGGTGGAGGGCGGCGAGTAGCGGGTCGCGTTGTCCAGCAGCTCGGCCACCGCGTGGATCAGCGCCTCGGCGGCGGCGCCGACCACCGCGGTCTCCAGCCGGCTGCGGACCACCACCCGCTGGAACGGCAGGATCCGGGACTGCGCGCCGCGCACCACGTCCTCCAGGGCGACCGGCTCGGGCCAGTGCCGCCCGGCCCGCGCACCGCAGAGCACCGCCAGCGTCTGGGCCAGCCGGGCCTGTTGGGCCGCCGCGTGGTCGGCCTTGAGCAGCCCGTCGAGCAGCGCGGGGTCGTCGTGGGTGCGCTCCATCTCGTCCAGGCCGGCCTGCTGGTCGTGCGCCATCACCAGGATCCGCCGGGCCACGCTCAGGAAGGCCCGCCGGGTGGCCGAGTTGAGGTCCTGCTCCTGCTGCACCGCCGCGTTCTCGGCGGTGCGCCGGGCCAGTTCGTCCGCCAGGGCGGCGCGCAGGCGGTCGAGTTCCTGCTCCTGCCCGGCCAGCCGGCCGCGCAGGGTGACGGTGACGGCTCGCAACCTCGCGGCTGCCACCAACGCGAGAACGGCGAGGACGCCGGCTGCTGCTCCGCACCACTGAGTCATCGTCACGCGGCGAATTCTAGGGCGATGATCCTATGTTCGTGTGAACCGATCGATCGTCAATTGAACTGATTCAGTCAAAGTTTCACAGCTTCAACGATTTCCCAACATGCTGTCGTGGACACATCGATGCTGGTCGTTCCCGGCGCCGGGGTGGTCCGCCGGCCGGTGACGGACAGCCGGAACTACTCCTCCTCGCCGGCCGCCCTGCGGTGCAGCAGGAGCAGTGCGACGTCGTCCGGTCGCGAGTCGCGCTCGGTCACGTTCAGGGTGAGCAGCTCGGCGAGCCGCTCCAGATCGGGGTCGAAGCCGTTGGGGCCCGGGCCGGCGGCCTGCCGGGCCCACAGTTCCAGGCTGCCCAGCATCCGCCGCACCGAGTCGTCGTAGTCCTCGTCGCGGTCCTCGACCAGGCCGTCGGTGTAGACCAGCAGGGTCTCCCCGGGTGCGAGGTCGTGCCCGGCCAACTCGTAGGCCCAGTGCGGGTCGACGCCGAGCGGCGGGCCGCCGGGCAGCTCCAGTTCGGCGGCCCGGCCGCCGGCGATCCGGATCGGCGGCGGGTGGCCGGCCCGGGCGCCGCGCAGGGTGCCGGTGGCCGGGTCGAGGGTCAGGTACAGGCAGGTGGCGAACAGCTCGGTGTCCAGCTCGGCCAGCAGCCGGCTGGTCCGCGCCAGCGTGGCGGCCGGGTCGTGGCCGTCGGTGGCGTACGCCCGCAGCCCGCTGCGGAGCTGGCCCATCACCGCGCTGGCCTCCGCGTTGTGGCCCTGGACGTCGCCGATCACCAGGCCGACCCGGCCGCCCGGCAGCCTCAGCAGGTCGTACCAGTCGCCGCCGATCTGCATGCCCTCGGTGCCGGGCAGGTAGCGGGCGGCCGAGCTGATCCCGGCCACCTGCGGCAGGCTGCGCGGCAGCATCGCGCGCTGCAGCTCGGTGGCCCGGTGGTGGTGGATGTCGTAGAGCCGGGCCCGCTCCAGCGACTGGGCGAGGATGCCGGCGAAGGCCGAGTACATGGTGCGGTCCGCGCGGCTGAAGGCCCGGCCGGTGTCGAAGGTGATCAGGCAGGAGCCGACCTGCCGCCCGGAGGCGACCAGCGGCAGCACGGCCCAGGCGGAGGGGGCCGGCCGGCTCCCGCCGGGCCGGGGCTCGCGGGCCTCGCTGAACAGCGGGGTGGCCCGGGCCAGCGCGTGCTCCATCACGCCGACCGACAGCTCGTGCAGCCGGTTCAGCTCGCTGCGGTACGGGCCGCCGAAGACGGCCGGGGAGACCGGCAGAAGCCGCCCCTCGTCGACCAGGTCCAGCACCACGCCGGCCGCGCCGAGGGCCGGCCTGGCTATGTCGGTCAGGGTGGTGGTGACGTCCCGGACGGTGATCGCCCGGGAGAGCGCCCGGGTGAGCGAGAGCAGCAGCGAGGCCCTGGCCTCGGCCTTGGGCGAGGCGGGCGCCGGGTCGCCCCCGGGCCGGGCCGGCCGGTCGGTGTGGTCCGGCCGGTCCCGGCCGGTCAGCAGGCCGGCGATGCGCACCGGGCGGCCGTGCAGGTCGAGCATCACCTCGCCCGCCTCGTCCACCAAGGTGATGCCGCCGTCGGCGCGCACCACCCGGTAGCCGAGCCGGTACGGGCCGCCCGCCGCCAGCGCGTCGGCGATCCCGGCCTGCAGGTCGGGCAGGTCCTCCGGGTGCACCACCAGGCTCAGGTCCGGGGCGGGCGAGGTGCCCCGGTCGGTCGGCGGGGTCAGCCCGAGCACCTGGTAGGCCCGGCTGTCCCAGGCGGTCTCACCGGTGACCAGATCGCGCTCGAAGGCGCCCGCCCCGGCCGCCCGGACGGCCAGCGAGAGCAGCGGCTGGTCACCCTGGTACGGCTCGGTCCGGATCCCCTCGGGCACCGGCCCGGCGGCCTGGACGTGGTCGATCAGGTGGGAGAGCCGGTGGGCGCAGGCCTCGGCGATGGTCTCCAGGGTCTCGATCTCGCGCTTGGGCACGGTGCCGCGGTGGGCCAGTGCCAGCGCCAGTGCGCCGAGCGGGAGGCCGTCCACCACCAGCGGCATGACGGCCAGCGCGACCAGCCCGGTGCCGCGTCCGACATTGGTCCCCGGGTAGTCGGCCCGGGTCCGCTCGGGGCTGAGCAGGACGGTCTCGCGGCGGCGCAGGGCCAGTGCGGCCGGCAGGTCGCCGGCCGGGTCGACCAGGCTGTAGCGCTCGTGCGCCCAGGCGGGCAGCCCGTGCGAGGCGGCCAGCCGGAGCATCCCGTCGGAGTCCAGCAGGTAGAGGGCCGAGCCCTCCCCGGTGATCCAGGTCGGGCCCTCGGCGAGCACGGTGGCGAGCAGTTCGGCGGCGCTGGTGCAGCGCAGCACCAACCGGACGCAGCGCAGCTCGGTACGGGTGGCGGGGCGGGACGAGGTGAGGTCCATCGAGGCTACCCGGCCCTTCCGCTCGTCGAACCGCCCTTGCCTGGTGTGAACATCTTATGGACGTCCTGCGTGCCCGGCTGGTTGCGCCGACCGCCTCCGCGGCCGGGACGGGTGGCTACTGCCCGTCGGACTCGCCGTACGGCTCCTGCGGGCGGGCCGGGACGGGGCGCAGCGCCCGCAGGCCCCGGACCACGGCGAAGGCCCGGCCGAGGTGGCCGCGGACGGTGACCTCGGGGTGGCCGGGGGCCGGGTGGTGGGCGCCGCGCTGGGCGGGGAGGAGGCCGGTGGCGGTCCGGTCGGGCTGCACGGTCTGGGTCATCTGTCCACGTCCTCCGTGATGCCGGTGTCGCGCCGCCGCCGAGGCGGGCGCGGACCGGCCGGTTCCCCCCGAACCGCAGGAGACGTTCGGGTACCAGCCAGTGTCACCCGGGGACTGTGACGGAACGGTCTCGAAACTCACCCGAACCTATACCGGCAACCGGTCGTCCGAGGTCAAGTGCCGGTCAACTCCGGTCGGGCGCAGGCGGAAGCGGAACAGGAGGACGGAGCCGGACAGCACGAGGGCCACCCGGCGGCCCGGGTGGCCCTGGCGGTGTGCGGCGGATCAGGCCGGGAGCTGCCCCGGCAGGGCGTTCAGGCCGTCCAGGTCGGGGCTGCCGCCGGAGACCGTGCCGAGCAGGTCGACGGGTACGTCGGGGGCGGTGACGGCGTCCGGCACCAGGCCGCGGTCGCCGGCCGGGGCCGCGTGCGCGCTGGGGGCGGTCAGGGAGGCCACCACACCGACGGCGAGGGAGGCGACGGCGAGCATGCTTCGCTTCTTCATATCCTGCCCAACGCCGACCGGGGCCCGCAGGACACGGGTGGGGTCAGGACCGCCCCGGCCAGTTGCGCAGCCCCGCGGTCAGCACCCCGGTCAGCCGCTGCCGGGTGACCGCCAGGTCCTCCGCGCGCCGGAAGCCCCCGCCGGTGGTCAGCGAGGCGAACCCGTGCGCCATCGCCCGGACGGTCCGGGTCGCGTGCACCGCCTCCGAGCCCGTCAGGCCGTACCCGCGCAGGATCGCCATGATCACCTCGACCAGCCGCTCGCCCGCGGCCACCAGCTCGGGGTCGGCCGGCGTGGGGGACTGCGGCAGCGCCGCGTACCGCTCGGGGTACTGCAGGGCGTACTCCAGGTACGCCGACAGCAGCGCCGCCACGGCCTCGTCCGTGCTGAGCCCGAGCACCGCGGCGGTCAGCCGGTCGGCCAGTTCCTCGGTGACCCGGACGGCGATCAGCCGGCGCAGTTCGGCCAGCCCGCCGGGGACGTGCTTGTAGAGGGAGGGGGTGGCCACCGTGGCCCGGGCGGCGACCGCGGCGAGGGTGAGGGCCTCGCCGCCCTGGTCGTCGAGCAGGGCCAGGGCGTGGCCCACGACGGCGGCGGGGGTGAGTCCGGCCCGGGGCATCAGGCGACCTCGGCCAGGAAGGGGAGCAGGGCATCGGCGGTGGCCTGCGGGAACTCCGCCATCGGGTAGTGGCCGCCGCCGTCGATCATCACCTTGCGGGCCTTCAGCGCGGCCGCCTGGCGGTCGGCCACCCGTTCCGGCTTCGGGAAGTCGGGGTCCTTGGCGCCCATGACCACCAGTGCCGGGCAGCCGACCGCGGCCGTCCAGCCGACCGGGGCCGAGTCGCCCGCGACGTACCCGCGGACGGCCGCCCGGCGGGCCGGCTCGCGGAGCATCGCGACCAGGGCGGCCCGGTACGCGTCGAAGTCGGCCGGGCGGGCGGTGGGGAAGTAGAGCTTCTGCGCCGCGCCCCACAGCGCGGGGAAGTGCACCACGGCGCTGCCGAGCGTCTTGACCAGCAGCTTCTGGAAGGCGTTCGGCGGAAGGTTCTCGACGAAGGCGTCGATCAGCACGATGCCGGCCACCCGCTCGGGCCGGTCGCCGGCCGCCTTGACCACGCTGGCGCCGGTGTAGGAGTTGCCGACCAGGACGGCCCGGTCGATGCCCAGGTGGTCGAGGAGCGCGAGCACGTCCTCGGCGATCGCGGCCGGCGAGTGGTCGGTGAAGCCGGTCGAGGACTCGCCGAGCCCGCGCAGGTCCATGGTGATCACCCGGTGGCCGGCGGCGGTCAGCAGCGGGCGCAGGTACCGGTAGGCGGCGCGCTTGTCGAGCATCCCGGGGAGCAGGACGACGGGGTGGCCGGCGGGCTGCGCCGCGGTGCCGGTGGCCGAGTCGTCGAAGGCGATCCGGCCGCCGGGCACGGTGACGTACCGGGTGCTGGCGCTGTGCATCACTGGCTCGTTCATCGCTGCCTCCTGGGCTCCTGGCGGGTGCCCGGCCGATCCGGTGGGCTCCCATAGCCATAAAGCTACGGCTAATAGCCTTAGCTGTCAAGGGGTGCCCCGGACGGGGCGCCGCAGGCCCTGGGGTAGCGTGCGGTCGGACCGCAGTCCCCGGTCCCCAGTGCCCGTGCGAGCGGCAGGAGTCGTCGTGCCCTTCATCAACGTCAAGCAGCTGTCCGGCCGGAGCGAGGAGCAGAACGCGCAGATCGTCCGCGCGCTCACCGAGGCCTACGCGGGGATCACCGGGGTGGATCCGGAGAAGATCTGGGTCGCGGTCGAGGAGATCCCGCCGACCCACTGGTCGATCGCCGGTGAGACCTTCGCCGCCAAGAAGGCGAAGGCCGCCGCCGAGGACCGCTAGGGCCTGTCCCAACCCGGACCGCGATGCCGGCCCGGCTCAGGCGCCCTCCACCCGGAACGGGTCGTGCTCCGCGAGCAGCTTGTCCAGCCGGGCCTGGTCCACCCGGCTGGTCAGCTCGTCGGCCTCCTGCCGGTCCCGGATCACCTTGGCCAGCGTGAACGCCGAGGTGATCTCGTAGAGCAGGCCGACCGCGAGGAACCCCCGCATCCAGGCGTTCACCGGGAGATAGGCGATGCCGATCGCGAGGGCCGAGCTGGCGAGGGCGAAGGAGAGGACGGCCTGGGCGTAGTACGCGGCCGTGGTTCTGGTCTGCATCTTTGCGCTCATGCCGGAAGGGTCTCCAACTCCCCTTCCGGACACATGAGTACGGATACTCATCCGCCCGGTCGCGGTCCGTCACCGCCGGGCCCGCCGATCCGGCCGAACCGCCCCGGGGGCCCCAGCGGGCCGCCAAAGTCTCGGCCTAGGCGCTTGGAATCATGGGGCTCATAGGATTAACTTTCGATAACGCAGCGCGGTACGCAACGCCGTACCCAGACGGCACCGCGCGCCATCGCTCAATCCGCGGGCACGCCTTCACCGGTGGGCCCGGGGAGCCGGGGAACCACGTTCCTTGGGGTGAATCGGCCGGGCCCCGAACCCGGCCGTAGGAGACCTTCCTGCTCCGAACCCGTCAGCTAACCCGGTCGGCGAGAAGGAAGGAAAGGAGCACGCCTCAGTGGCGTCGACGCACCCGCTCCAGGCCCCGGCCGCAGGCACCCAGCTGCTCGACCACCCGGTGGAGCAGCACCACCCGGTGGACCACGGCGCCGACGGCGCCCGGCACCGGATGCCCCGTCAGGCCAGGAGCGGCGCCCCGCTGCTCGGCGTCACCGCGATGACCGCCGCCCTCGGCGCCACCGGCTTCGCCGCCGCCGGCCAGGCCCACGCGGCCCCGACGGCGCCCGTCGTCGCCCCCGACACCACCGACCGGACCACCGGGGCCGCGCCCGCCGCCGACCCCGGCCTGGCCCTCGCCGCCCGGATCCAGCAGCAGGCCGACGGGCAGCCCACCTCGGTCGAGGAGAGCGCCCGGCTCGCCGCCGCCCAGGAGGCCGAGGCCAAGCGGGCCGACCGGCAGGCCGCGCCACGCCCCGCCGCCCTGGCCCTGCCCGTCGCGGCCTACACGCTGAGCGCGCACCACGGGCAGACCGGCTCGCTCTGGGCGCACCTGCACACCGGCGTCGACTTCGCCGCCCCGACCGGCACCCCGGTCGGCGCGGTCGCCGCCGGCACCGTGACCTCGGCCGGCTGGTCCGGCGCCTACGGCTACCGGGTCATCCAGACGCTGCCCGACGGCACCGAGATCTGGTACTGCCACCTCGCCCGGATCGCCACCGCCGGCGGCGAGGTCGCCCCCGGCACCCTGCTCGGCGCGGTCGGCGCCACCGGCAACGTGACCGCGCCCCACCTGCACCTGGAGGTCCGCCCCGGCGGCGGCGCCCCGGTCGACCCGCTCGGCTGGCTGCAGGCGCACGGCCTCAACCCGTAACGCCGTCCTCCGGCCCGGGCTCGTCTTCCGGCCCGGGCTCGTCCTCCGGCCCGGGCTCGTCCTCCGGCTCCGGCTCCGGCTCCGATTCCCGCTCCGCCAGGTACGCCTCGATCTCCTCGGTGCCCGGCTCCGGCGCCAGGTCCGGATACTCCTCGACCAGCAGCGCCGGCAGCCCGGGCACCGTCCAGTGCCCGTACAGCCGCAGCGCCTCGACGCCGACCGCCGCCTCGAAGCCCTCGAAGTCCCCGGCCAGCTCCGGCGGCATCGGCCGGCCGAGCGCCGTCAGCTCGGCCAGGTTCCGGTAACTGCGCTGCATCAGGCCCTGCTCCAGCAGCAGGCGCGCGCCGTCCGTGGCCATCCCGATCATCAGCAGCCGGGTCGGGCCCCAGCCGCCGTCCCGCTCCTCCGGCTCCAGCCCCGGTACCGCCGCGTACGCCGCCAGCCGCTGCTCCGCCGACAGCTCCCGGAAGCCGTCCAGCCAGTCGCGCACGGCGTCGAGGTCGGCCGTGTCCACGCCGTCCGCCCGCAGCAGCAGGGTGTACAGCCGGGGCCAGGTCACCAGATCGGCCCGCCGCAGCAGCCCGCACAGCACCTCGCCCTGCCACTCGGCCTCCTCCCGCAGCCGCTCGTGGCGCTTCGCGTTCAGCCGCCGCGCGGCCCGCTGGTGCTCGATCAGCGCCAGCACCGCCGCGCCGTACGCGGCCGGCTCCCCGGCCGGCTGCACGTACAGGTACAGCCGCTCGTAGAGCAGTTGCTCCAGCAGCGCCGAGTTCAGCTCGGGGAAGCCGTCGTGCATCCGGGCCCCGCTCAGCTCCAGCAGGGCCAGCACCGTCCGCAGCGCCTCCTCGGGCACGGGGGCCCCGCCCCCGTCGGCCGCCGGGGCGAGCAGGTCGGCGGCCCGGGTGGGCGGGATGAGCGGCAGGTCTTCGTCGTTCACGGGCACGTTCACCCACAAACCGTAGCCGGTGCCCGCCGGGCCGGCCGCCGCGGTGCGAACGGCCCGGGGCCGCGGGGCGGAGCCCGGAGATGGGCCCCGGGGGTGGGCCCCGGGGGTGGGGACAACCCCACCCCGGATCCGGCAGCGGACCGGATACCCGGCCGGGCCCGGCTACGGCAGATTTGAGACTGTGAGCACGGACGACTTCAAGGGGCCCGAGATGACCGCCAGCACCTCCCCGTACGGCTACCGCGACCTGGACCGCCCGGCGTTCTGGAAGGCGCCGTTCAGCGCCACCACCTACCGCGAGGTGGGCTTCGTGCTCACCGGGCTCCCGATCGCGCTGCTCGGCTTCGCCACCGTCGTCACCCTCTTTTCGGCCGGCCTCGCCCTGGCGGTCACCGCCCTCGGCCTGCCGGTGCTCGCCCTGCTGATGGTCTCCGCCCGCGGACTGGGCGCCCTGGACCGCGAGCGCACCCGCACCCTGCTGGACACCGAGGTCACCGCCCCCGCCCCGGTGCGGCCCGCCCGCCGGGGCTTCTGGGGCGCGGTCACCGCCCGGCTGGGGGACGCGGCCGGCTGGCGGGCCGCCCTCTACCAGGTGCTGATGCTGCCCTGGACGATCGCCAGCTTCGTGATCACCGTGGTCTTCCTGGTGGTCGGCTGGGTCGTCGCGCTCTACCCGCTCTACCACTGGGTCTTCAAGCGCTACCTGGACTGGCCCGGCTACCGGCTCTTCGAGTACACCGGCAGCAAGGGCGACTACCACACCTACTACATCACCTCGCCCTACCAGATCGCCGGCGTCTCGCTGATCGGCATCGCCCTGGTGCTGCTCACCCCGAAGATCGTCCATGCCCTCACCGGCGTCCACCGGCTGGCGGTCCGCGGACTGCTCGGCGCCCGCTGAGCCGCCCGGCCCCGTTCGGCGGCCACCGACGGGCGGTCCGGCGCACCCCGTGATCGGCTGGAACGGCCTTCGCGTCCGAGCCAGGAGCCCGCCGCCATGTCCGTACTGGTCACCTCCCGCCCGCTGGACGAGTACTGCGGACTGTTCGGCCTCACCCGGGCCGAACTGAGCGCCGTCCCGGGCCCGGTGCTGGACTGCCCCGGCGGCGCCGCCGGCCTGGTGGCGGAGGCCCGTACGCTCGGCTGCCGGGCGATCGCGGTCGACCCCGGCTACGCCGTACCGCCGCACGAGCTGGCCACTCGGGCCCGGGCCGGACAGGCGGTGATGGCCGCCGCCATCCGGGCCGACCCGGCGCGCCACCTCCCCCGGTACCACCGGGCCGACGGCTACCTGCGCAGCTGGGACCGGGCCCGCCGGCTGTTCGCCGCCGACGCGGCCGCGCACCCGGAGCGCTACGTGGCCGCCGCGCTGCCGCACCTGCCCTTCGCCGACGGCACCTTCGCGCTCACCCTGAGCAGCTACCTGCTGTTCGCCTACCCCGACCTGTTCTCCCCGCGGCAGCAGCTCGCCGCCCTGCTCGAACTGGTCCGGGTCACCGACCCGGCCGGCGAGGTCCGGATCCACCCGCTGCACGACAGCGCCGGCGCCCGCTGCCCGCGGCTGGACGAGCTGCGCGCCGAGTTGGGCCGGCGGCAGGTCTCCAGCGAGGTCCGGCGCTACGGCCGGCCGACCACCCACCGGGTCCTGGTGCTGCGTGCGGCGGACCACCGCCGCCGGGGCGGCGCGGGGCGGGTCAGCGCGGGCCGGGAACGGACGGATCGGTCGGTGCCGTGACGGCGGGCCCGGCCGGCTCGCCCGGGGTGGCCGGGGCGGCGGGTTGCTCCGGCAGCCGCCTGAGCACCTCCTCCGCCACCGACCTGCGCCGCGAGTACGGCGGCACGGTCCGGGAGTTGCGCATCTTGTAGCGGACGGCGTCGCGCAGCGTGCCGCGCTGCTCCGGGGTCAGGTCGGGCAGATCGGCCGCGGCCCGCGCCGCCAGCAGGGCCTGGAGCAGCTCGAAGGGCGACAGGTGGCGGTCGATCGCGGTCACGATCAGATCCAGGTTGCGGGCGTCCGGTGCGCCCTGCAGCAGGGCCAGCGCCTGCACCCGCAGCCCCTCCACCCCGGTCTCGAAGAGGTCCCGGACCTGCTGCGGTCCGAAGCCGAGCCCGGGTGCGGCGATCACGGTCTGGTTCACCGAGTCGGCCAGCGTCTGCCGGTCGGCGGCGGACAGTGCCCGGGCCAGCAGCAGCCGGGTGAGCAGCCAGCCGGTCAGGAAGCCGACCACGGTGAAGTACACGCCGAGCGCCGCGGCGAAGCCGGACGCCCCGGGGCCGCCGCCGACCACCGGCGCGAGCGCCCGGCCGAGCTCTCGCAGCCGCTCGGGGACGGTGCCGATCTGGGTCAGCCCGGCACCGAGGAGGATCTTGGTCAGCCAGTCGGAGACCTGCTCCAGATTGGTGTTGGGCGCGTAGCTCGCGGTCGAGGTGGCCGACTCGTCGGCCGGATGCGCGGCGCCGCCGCTGGTCAGCAGCTTGGGCACGCCGAACAGGAACCCCAGCAGCCCCCCGGCCACCGAGAAGGTGGCGGCCACCATCAGCCCGCCCCCGAGCGCCGCGGCCCAGTGCGCCGACGCCACGGCGAACAGCACCAGCCCCAGCAGCCCGGCCGTCAGCACCCCGCCCAGCGCGATCTTCACCGCCGGCACCGGCTCGCCACCGCGTTCCAGCTCCACCGCTCCACCCCCGTCACGGTCCGTCAGGTCGCAGCGACTGTAGCGGATCGCGGTTCCCCGCAGACGGCCCGCCGACCTGGCCGAGGTGGGGCGCCGCCCGGCGGTCGGCCGGGCGGCGTATGCCTCGCGGTGCCGGGCATGCAGACGGCCCGTGGGCGCTCTCCTCGGCGCCGGGCCCCTAGGGGCCGGGCGGCCGAGGCGCCGGGGATGTATCCGGTGAGCCCACGGGCCGGGTGACTGCTTGGGTCTACGCCTGCCGCCGGAGGCCGTAGGGCCTCGGTTGCCACAGGCAGGGGCGGCTCTAGCGAGCAGCCACCTCACGCATCCTGGTGGTACTCAACTCAGGATCACCTCCTTTCAGTGTGCCGCCACTGTAGGCACGCACCCGAGCGGGGGGCAACGGATTTATGCGGGGAACGGCGAAGGCCCGGCAGAGTGATCTGCCGGGCCTTCGTGCTACTGAGTAGCGGGGACAGGATTTGAACCTGCGACCTCTGGGTTATGAGCCCAGCGAGCTACCGAGCTGCTCCACCCCGCGTCGGTGAACCTGACAGTACGGGAGTGCGGCGCGGAAGGGAAATCGGGTGCCCCGGTCCCGCCGGAGACCCGGGAACGGCGAAGGCCCGGCAGAGTGATCTGCCGGGCCTTCGTGCTACTGAGTAGCGGGGACAGGATTTGAACCTGCGACCTCTGGGTTATGAGCCCAGCGAGCTACCGAGCTGCTCCACCCCGCGTCGGTGAACCCAACAGTACGGGACGGTCATCCGGAAGGGAAATCGGTTTCCCGCCCGGGCGTCGCCGCAGGCCGGACGGGCTGCCGGGAGGCCCGGGTGCGGGCCCAGACGGCGAAGCACACCAGCGCCGCGAAGCAGGGCACCATCACCAGCGCGTACACCAGCAGGAAGCCGTCCGTGCCCAGCCCGGCCGCCGCGTTCCAGCTGCCGTGCAGGGTGATCGCCAGCAGCAGGCCGCCGGGTGCCGCGAGCCGGGCGGGCCAGCGGCGGGCGGTGGTCAGGGCGACCGCGATGCCCAGCCCGGTGAGGGCGGTGAACAGCGGGTGGGCGAACGGGGAGAGCAGGCCGCGCAGTACGAAGGTGTGCACGGTGCTGTCGAAGTCGCGCAGGCTCGGGGTCTCGCCGAGGCCGATCGAGTCCAGCCGGGCCTGCTGGTCGTCGGTGAAGGCGCGGCCCAGGTAGAGGGCGTTCTCGGTGAAGGCGAACCCGCAGGCGGTGATCGAGCCCAGCAGGGTGCCCGCGGCCAGGGTGCGCGGGCTGGAGCGGGCCCGCCGCCCGGGCGGCGCCGGGCGGAAGTACGGCAGCGGCCGCAGCCTGGCCCTGGCCCGGCGCGGCGGCACCGCGGGCCGGGGGAGGCCGTCCGGCCGGATCGCGGAGAACTGCCGGGCCAGCACCGCGCAGGTCCGCTCGGTGCGGCAGCGCAGCCGGCGGTGGAACGGCAGCAGGAGCAGCAGCAGCGCCGCGGCCTTGGCGCTCTCCTCGATCAGCGGGGTGGCGAACTCGGCGACCAGGGTCTCCCCGCGCACCGGCCCCTGGTGGGCGATCAGGAAGTCGCTGGCCCACCCGTTGGCCATGATCGCCACCGTGGTCGCCGCGCAGGCGCCCCAGGCCAGGCAGAACAGGATGTGCCGCAGTGGCACCCGGGCGGTCCGGTTCAGCCAGGCCAGCGACCCCAGCACGAACGGCAGCGGCAGTATCGCCAGGGCCAGGCCCACCAGCAGCCCGGTGGTGCCGGTCTGCCGCTGCACCAGGTGCAGGATCAGGACCCCGCAGCCGGCCAGCGCGCACGCGGCCAGGGCGGAGGAGAGCGCGGGGCGGCGCAGTGAGGTCAGCCGGCGCAGCAGCCGGCCGGCCCGTGGTGGCAGCGGTGGCAGCGCGGGCAGCGCTACGGCGGCCCGCCGCAGCCGCGGCCCCGGGATGCGCCGGGTGCCGGTGGGCAGCGTGGGCGGCTCGGCGGTGGCGGTGGCGGTCGCGGTGGCTGGGGACGCCGTGGCGGACGCGCTGCCGCCGGGCGGACAGCTCACGCCGAAAGAGTAGGCGACCCGGTCCGCTCGGCGGGAGAGTGCGGGACTATCCGTGTCGATCTGCTCACCTGTGGTAACGGAGCGTCCCCGGTCGGGCGGGCCGGCCCGGCGGCCCGCCCAGGTCAGCGGCTCAGCGGCGGCGGAACAGCAGGTCGTGCACCACGTGGCCCTTGGCCAGCCCGGTCCGCTCGAACTTGGTCATCGGCCGCCAGCCGGGCCGGGGCGCGTAGCCGGGCACGCTGTCGGCCGGGTGCTCGGCGGGCTCCAGCCAGCCGGTGCCGTCGCCCTCGGGGTGCAGGTTCACCAGCTCGGGGGAGGCGGACAGGACCCGGAGCATCTGCTCGGCGTACTCCTCCCAGTCCGTCGCGCAGTGCACCAGCGCACCGGGGGCCAGCCGCGGCAGCACCAGCTCCAGGAAGGACTCCTGGATCAGCCGGCGCTTGTGGTGCTTGGGCTTGGGCCACGGGTCCGGGAAGTACACCCGCAGGCCGGCCAGCGAGGCGTCGGGGAGCATGTCGCGCAGCAGGATCACCGCGTCCCCGGCGGCCAGCCGGACGTTCTCGGAGCCGTCCCGCTCCAGGAACTGGAGCAGGTTGCCGTGGCCGGGGGTGTGCACGTCGGCGGCCAGGATGCCGGCGGTCGGGTCGGCGGCGGCCATGGTCGCGGTGGTGTCACCCATCCCGAAGCCGATCTCCAGGGTGACCGGACGGCCGCCGAACAGCTCCGCCAGGTCCAGCGGAGTGCCGTCGATCGCCAGACCGAACCGCTCCCAGCCCCGGTCCAGCGCACCGGCCTGGGCCTTGGTCATCCGGCCGCGGCGCGGCTGGAAGCTGCGGATGCGGTGCTCGCGGTGCTGCTCCTCGGTGGCCTTGTGCGGGTACATCGGGGCCGGGTACCCCGCCGGAGCGGCGGAGAGCCGGGCCGAGGGGCGCAGCTCGCTCTCGGCGGTCGCGGTCTCGGTCAGCTGGGGGGTGGAGGCAGTGGCAGTCACAATCGGCCAAGTCTAAAGGGGCGTGCGAGGGCTCGGACCGGCGCGTGACGGATTCCTCACCTCGATCGGGAGCGGCCCCGACCCGAACGATCGGCCGCTGCCGGGGGGTCGCCCGGCGGTCAGCCGCCGGCGTCGAGCGCGGCCAGCGCCCGCCGGGCGACCTCGCGGCCGATCGCCAGCGAGGCGGTGGCGGCGGGGGAGGGCGCGTTGAGCACGTGCACCGTGCGGCGGGCTCGGCCCGGGGCGTCGGGGTCGAAGCCCGCGAACGCGAAGTCGTCCAGCAGCGAGCCGTCCCGGGCCACGGCCTGGGCGCGCACGCCGGCGGTGGCCGGGACCAGGTCGGCGGCGGTGACGGCGGGCAGCAGGCGCTGGACGGCGGTGGTGAAGGCGCGCTTGGACAGCGAGCGGTGCAGCTCGCCGATCTCGTACCGCCAGTGCCGCCGGGCGATCTGCCAGGTGCCGGGGAAGGCGGCGGTCTCGGCCAGGTCGCGGACCTTCAGGGTGCGCCAGTCGTAGCCCTCCCTGGCGAGCGCCGGGACGGCGTTCGGGCCGACGTGCACATCGCCGTGCACGCCGCGGGTGAGGTGCACCCCGAGGAACGGGAAGGCCGGGTCGGGCACCGGGTAGACCAGGCCGCGGACCAGGCCGCGGCGGGCCTCGGTGAGCTCGTAGTACTCGCCGCGGAACGGGACGATCCGCACCCCGGGGTCGTCCCCGGCCAGCCGGGCCACCCGGTCGCTGTGCAGGCCGGCGCAGTTCACCAGCACCCCGCAGCGCAGCTCGCCGGCCGAGGTCTGCACCGTCACGCCGTCGGCCCGGCGCGCGATCGAGCGCAGCTCGGTGCCGGTGCGCAGTTCGGCGCCCTTCTCCTCGGCCAGCCGCGCGTAGGTGCGGGCCACGGCCGGGAAGTCGCAGATGCCGGTGGTGGCGAGGTGCAGGCCGGCGATGCCGGTCACCTCGGGCTCGTGCTCCCGGATGCCCTCGGGCCCGAGCTCGGTGACCGGGATGCCGTTCGCCCGGCCGCGCTCGGCGAGGGCCGCCAGCCGGGGGAGTTCGGCGGCGCCGGTGGCCACGATCAGCTTGCCGGTGACCTGGTGCGCGATCCCGTGCTCACGGCAGAACTCCACCATCTCGGCGGCGCCGCCGGTCGCGTACCGCGCCTTGAGCGACCCCGGGCGGTAGTAGACGCCGCTGTGGATGACTCCGCTGTTGCGGCCGGTCTGGTGCGCGGCGAAACCGGGCTCCTTCTCCACCAGCGCGACCGCCAGCCCGGGCCGGGCCCGGGTCAGCGCGTAGGCCGTCGACAACCCGACGATGCCGCCGCCGACCACCAGCACATCGACCTCGTACCCCACCGCAGCCCCTTCCGCCGGCTCCCCTGGCGATGCTTTCACGCCGGGGAGCCGGGGGTGAGGGTTTCGCCGGCGCGGGCCCATCCGGCGCCGGCCGACCTGCCCTAGCCCACCGAGCGCCGCCCCACCCACGGCCAGTCGGCCGAGCGGCCGGCCTCCAGCAACGGGATCAGCCGGAAGGCGGCGTCGCCCAGGCCGCCGAAGGTGTGCCGGTGCGCGGTGCCGGACGGCCCGTGGCCGGTGCGGTAGCCGGCCAGGTTCCAGGTGTACACCGGGACCCGGGCCGGCACCGGGGCGAGCGGGTCCCCGCCCGGGCGGCCGTACGCCTGCTCGTCGGTGACGACCACCACCCGGTCGTGGCCGTGGAAGTGGGTCCGCACGGCGGTGGCGGTGTCGGTGCCGCCGAGGCTGTCGAAGCGGTCGAGGGTCCTCAGCACCGAGTCGCCGCGGTCGAGTTCCAGCCGCGCGCTGGTGGAGCCGAACTGCACCAGGTCGGCGTCGGCCGCCCGCAGGGCCAGCGCGGTGCCGAACAGGGCGGCGGAGTCGGCCCGGTTGAGCTCGGTCCGCGCGCTCGGGCGGTCGAACATCGAGCCCGAGCGGTCCACCAGGACCAGCGTGCGTCCGGGTAGCGCGGGCACGCCGGCCAGCGAGTGGCCGAGCGCCCGCTCCAGCGCGTACCTCCCTCGCGCAGGTACCCGGCGCCGCCCTGGTGGTTGCGCACCACCTGCCCGGTGGTCGCCACCGGCGAGGTCGAGGCCGCGCTGCTGCGGCGGAGGTTGAACCGGGACACGCGGAGCTCCCCTGCTGGCGGCTCCCGAGGTCGAAGAGCGGTGGGCGGCCTGGTCGGGTGTCCAGAGGACAGCGGCGGCGGAGGCGAAAGTCAGGAGCTCTGTCCGCTGAGCTACACCGGCCGTGGCCGGCGACGGGACTCGAACCCGCGCGCGCCTGATCCGAAGGAGCCCCCACCTGCGCACCTGGACGGGAACGACGGTAGCCGCGCCGCCGCCGCGCCCGCATCCGATTAATCCGGTGACCCGGGCACCCGACCAGGCCTCCCGGCCCGGCGGTTCAGCCCGAGGCCGTCAGCACCAGCCGGGCCCGCTCCGCCAGCTCCCGCACCCGCCGCTCGTCGTGGTACGGCTCCAGCAGGCGGAGCATCTCCACCACGTACTCGCGGCTGCGGTGCGAGGAGATCCGGCCGGCCACCTCCACCGCCCGCTCCCCGGCCGCCACCGCCGCGTCCAGGTCGCCGGCCTCGGCCTCGGCCATCGCCGAGACGAACAGCCGCAGCCCGTGCGAGCGCACGTACCCCTCGGTCGGCCGGGCCAGCGCCTCCCGGGTGAAGTGCCGCACCTTGGCGGGCACGCCGAGGTCGCGGAAGCACTCGGCGGCGTCCGCGGCCAACCGGTCGTAGGCGTAGAAGTCGATCCAGGTCGGGTCGGGATCCCCCGGCCGGGAGCGGTCCAGCGCCGTCTCGGCCGCCGCCAGCGCCGCCGAACAGGCCGTCGCAGAACCGGCCTTGGCCTGCGCCCGGGCCTCCACCAGGTGGAAGAAGCTCATCGTGCGCGCCGTCGCCAGCCCCCGGTTGCGCTCCAGCGCGGCCTGTGCCAGGTCGATCGCCTCGTCCGGGAAGTTCCGGTACGCCGCCTGCAGGCTCATCGAGGCCAGCACGTACCCGCCCAGCGGCACGTCGCCGGCCGCCCGGGCGAGCCGCAGCGCCTGGATGTAGTACCGCTGCGCCGCCTCGTGCTGGCCGGTGTCGAAGGCCATCCAGCCCGCCAGCCTGGTCAGTTCGGCGGTCGCGCCGAACAGCGCCCGGCCCACCGCGTCGCTGTACGAGGCGAGCAGCAGCGGCGCCGCCTCGACCCGCAGGCACTCCGGCACCATCGACGAACGCCAGTCCCCGCCACCGTACTTGGAGTCCCAGCGGCGGGCCTCCTGGGCCGCCTCGCGGAGCTTGGCCGCGTCCGAGTGCCCCACCCGGTACCCCGAGAGGTCCGGCACCGGCGTCTCCCGGGCCACCGAGCCGTCGGCCGGCGTGATCAGCCAGCGCGAGACCGGCGTGGCGTACGCCGCGACCGAGAACGTCCCCGCCAGGCTGTCGCTCCACCGCCCGCCGCCCGGGCCGCGCCGCAGGTCCAGATCGACCCGCCACAGCTCGGTCGCCGAGCGCACCGCCTCCGGGACCTCGCGCGGGAACTCCAGGCCCAGCTCCGGCGTCGGGTGCGAGTCGGCCAGGCCGATCTCCTCCAGCGGCACCGGCCGGCCGAGCTTGTTGCCCAGCGCCGTCGCGATCAGGTGCGGCACCGGACGTTGCGGCACCATCCCCTTGGTGACCCAGCGGGCCACCGAGGTCTTGTCGTAGCGGAGCGTCAGGCCGCGCTGCGCGCCGAGGTCGTTGACCCGGCGGGCCAGGCCGGCGTTGCTGATCTGGGCAAGCGACAGGAGCGCGCCGAGCCGTTCGTTCGGCCCTCGTGAGCTGACGGTCATGGTGGCGGTGGCACCCCCGGGCGACGTCGTGCGCGGATGGCGGACGAGCGGCAGGGCGGCGGCCCGTCGTGCGGGTGTCCGCTCCCGTACTGCTGCACCTAGCGTAGTCGTCCGGGTTCCGAGGGTTAAGAGGCTGCATTCCGGATGGCGGGATCGCGCGCCCGCGCGGCCGGCGGGCGCCCGGCGGCAGACCCGGCCGATGCGCCCGCCCGGGCCGCCGCGGCCGGCTCCCGGAAGGGCGTGCTCCGGTCCTGTGTCGATGTGCGCCATCTGTGCCCCCTGGCTCGCAGGGGCAGGTCGGCGATTCGCTGGACGCCGTGGAACGGCCCGCCGTCGAGGACCCGGCGGGCCGGGGGAAACCGCTGCCTACGTCCCCGCGGGCGGCGGTGGGTCCGGGAGGGCATGCGGATGCCCTCCCGGCCTGTGCGGCGCCTTTCGGCCATCCGGCGATGTCCATGCCACGGACGGGCCGATGACGGGCCGACGACGGGCCGACGGGTCGACGGGCCGGCCGCGCCGCGCCGGGGGCGGTGCGGGCCGAGGAGGGGGAGGCCCGGACCACCCCGGCGCGGCAGTTCTCCCGATTCGCCCCCGCAACACGGGTCACCACCGGCCCGTCCAGTGGCACGATGTCTCCTGACGGCGTGCCAGTCCGTACCCCCTCAGCGCGCCCGATACCCGTCAGGCGGAGGCGCGATGCGGTGGCTCACCGGCTGGAGCGGTTCCCCCGGCAGCGCGGACCCGGCCCTCGCGGCCGTCCGCCCGCTAGCCGGCACCACCCTGTGGGGTGGCCCCAACCCGCTCTGGGCCGTGGGCGATTGGCGCCCGGACGAGATCCGGCTGGCCACCCTGCGCCCCGGCGGCCCCGCCACCGTCGCCACCGGGGCCCGGCCGGCCGACCCGGCCGACCGCGACACCCCCGCCACCCTGCGGATGGCCGTGATCGGCCACTGCGGCGCCTCGGACGGCGAACTCGCCGCCGGCCTGGCCGCCGCCCGCGGCGGCGCCGTCCGCCACCTCACCAACTGGCCCGGCAGCTACACGGTGGTGCTGCGCACCGGCGTGCGCAGCACCGTCCTGATCACCGACCTCGCCGGGGTCCAGCAGGTCTTCCACACCCCCTGGTGCGGCGGCACCGCCTACGCCACCGCCGCCCTGCCGCTGGCCGACCTGGTCGCCGCGCCGCTGGACCCCGACCACCTCGCCGCCGTGCTGGCCGCCCCGGAGGCCCCCGAGGTGCTGGGCACCGGCACCCCGTACGCCGGAGTCCACCGGGTGCCGCCCGGCCACACCCTCGGCATCCGCAGCGGCCGCCCGTACACCGCCGGGTACGAATCGGAGACCTCGCCCGGCCGCTGGAGCCGCGAGGAGGCACCCGCCGTCCGCGAGCTCACCCGGGCGCTGCTGGAGGCCGTCCGCTGCCGGGTCAGGACCGCCGCCCCCGCCGGGCCGGCGGACGCCCAGGAGCGGGCCAGGCTGGGCGTCGACCTCTCGTACGGCACCGCCTCGGCCACCGTCGCGCTGCTCGCCGCCGCGGTGCCGATCGGGCCGGCCGCCCGCGCCGCCGACCCCCGTCCGCCCGCGCCCGCCGTCCGGTCCGGCGCGGTGAAGGGCTCCTGGGCCCGGCGCCCGGCGGCGCCGGAGCAGGCGCCCACCGAGGCGCTGACCGCCGTCACCCTCGGCGAGAGCCGCCGCCCCGCGCTCGCCGTCGAGGTGCCCCGGCTGCGGCACGTGGTGCTGCCGCCCGCCCTGCCGTACGCCGCGCTCGCCGACCCGCCCGCCGATCCGCCGGCCGGCCCGCTCACCGACGAACCCGGCGCCGCCCTGCTGGCCGCGGACGCCCTCGGCGCCCGCTTCCGGGCCGGCGGGACGGACCACCTCACCGGGTACGGCGCCCGGCACGTCCTGGACGGCCATCCGGCCCGGCTCGCCGACCTGATCCGGCTCGGGCGCTCCCGCGAACTGCTCGGCCCGCTCGCCGCCCTGGCCGGCGCGGACCGGGTCACCGCCGGGGCGCTCACCGGCGCCGTGCGCACCCCGGTGACGGTGCTGCGGGCCGCCCACCGGCTGGCCCGCTCCGGGTACGCCGAGGCGCTGGACGACCTCGCCGTCACCCTGACGCTGCGGCGGGCCGCCGAGCCCGGGCCGACCGCCGGGGCCGGCTCGGCCGCCGCGCTCGCCTGGGCGGTGCCGGGCCCGGCCGCCCGCTGGCTCTCCGACCAGGCGCTCGCCGGCATCGCCCAGCGGCTGCGGATCGCGGCCCGCGGCGGGCCGCCCACCGAACTCCCGGGCGCCCGGCGGGCCCGGCTGGCCCTGCACCGGCACGCCGCCGGCTACCGCACCCTGGTGCAGGCCGCCGAGCAGCACGGCCAGCGCCTGCACGCGCCGTTCCTGGACAACCAGGTGGTCCGCGCGGCCCGGCTGCTGCCCGAGGAGGTCCGGCTCCAGCCGGGCGCCCGACCGGCCCTGCTGCACGCCGTGCTGACCGGCGCCGGCCGGACCGACCTGCCCGCCGACTGGGGCCGCGGCCCGCGCCCCGACCGGGCCGGGCCCGCCCGCACCGGCCTGCGGCTGGCCGCCGACGCGCTGGCCGAGCTGTTCGACCGCCCGCTGCTCGCGGAGGCCGGTCTGATCGACCCCGGGGCGGTCCGCCGCTCGCTGGCGCTGGCCGCCGACGGTACGGCGGAGCTGGCCCCGGGCACCCTGGCGGGGCTGGCCGATCTGATCGCCACCGAGCTGTGGCTGCGCCGGGTGGCGGCCCGCCGGCACGGCTCCTGCTGGACCGGACTGCCGCCGGCCGAGCGGCGCGCGCTGGCCCGCCCGGCCTGAGCCGGCGGGGCGGTGCGGCGGGCCCGGGCGGTGCGGCGGCCCCGGTGGTGCTGCGGCCCGGGCGCGTCCTGCGGCCCGGGCGCCGCGGATCGGTGATCATGGCCTGGTGGTCCGACCCGCGGAGGCCGCTGTGCGAGAACCCTTCCCCGTGCTCGGTGAGCCGCCCGCCGCCGGGCGCCCCGGCATCCTGGCCGCCTGCGACGGCTCGGACGGCTCGCTGTGGGCGCTGGACCGGGCGATGACCGAGGCCGAACTGTTCCGGCTGCCGCTGCACGTGCTCGCGGTCGTCAACCCCTCACCCTCCGGCTACCCCCCGGGGATGGCCGAGCTGGTGCACGAGAGCGTCGAGCGGCTCACCGAGAGCATGGCGGACGGCCTGCGCCGGGCCGTCGCCACCGTCCAGGCCGCCCGCGAGCGCCCGTACGGCGGCGAGCTCGCGCTGCACGTGGTGCTGGGCAACGTGGTGGAGGTGCTGCTCGCCTGCACCGTCGGGCAGCACACCCTGGTGCTCGGCACCCGGGGCAACGGCGGTTTCACCCGGCTGCTGCTGGGCTCGGTCAGTACCGCGGCGGTGCACCACGCGGCCTGCCCGGTCCTGGTGGTCCCGGCCCCGCCGGCCGGCTGACCGGGTCGTCCGGTCGCCGGGTCGCCGGGTCGCCGGGCCCGTCCGGAGGCGGTTCGTGGACGTCCGGGAATGCCCGGCGGATGGTTGAGCGTTCACCTTCCCCGTCAGCCACCCCCGCGAACGGAGCCACTTCCCCGATGAAGGTCGAGATCTACAGCGACATCGCCTGCCCCTGGTGCTACCTCGGCAAGCGCCGCTTCGAGCAGGCCCTGGACCGCTTCGCGGGCAAGGCCGAGGTCGAGGTGGTCTACCGCCCGTACCAGCTGGTGCCCGACGCCCCCGAGAGCGCGAGCCCGCACCGCGCCTGGCTGGCCGAGCGCTACGGCCCGCAGTCGGTCGCCATGGACGACCGGGTCACCCGGCTGGGGGAGGCCGAGGGGGTCGTCTTCGACTTCGACACCGCGCTGCACGTGAACACCTTCCTCGGCCACCGGCTGCTCCACCTCGCCGGCACCGAGTACGGCGCGCCCGTCCAGTCCGCGCTCAAGGAGCTGCTGCTGAAGGCGCACTTCAGCGACGGCGTCGACGTCGGCGATCGGGCGCAGCTGGTCGAGGTGGCGGCGGCCGCCGGGCTGGACCGCGACCGGGCGGCGGCCTACCTGGCCGGCGAGGAGGGGGTGGCCGAGGTCCGCGCCCAGCTGGCCGAGGCCCGCGAGCTCGGCATCAGCGCCGTGCCGACCTTCGTCTTCGAGGGCCAGTGGGCGGTGCAGGGCGGCCAGGAGGCCGAGACCTTCCTGCGGGTCCTGGAGCAGGTGGCCGCCGAGACGGCCGAGCGGCCGTCCGTGCCGGGCGAGGACGCGGCCTGCGCGGACGGCGCCTGCGCGGTCTGACCCTGGGCCCGCGGGCCCGGCTCAGGTGCAGGTGAACCGGGCCTGGGCCCAGTCGGCCACGTTGATCAGCGACCACCGGCCACCGGACGGGGCGACCACCAGCCGGATGGTGCGCTGCCCGTCCAGCGGGGCCTGCACCCGCACCGGCCGGTCCCACGGGCCGACCTGGCCGGAGTGCCAGAGCGTGCGGCCGTCCCCGCCCACGACGCTGAGCACCACCGGGCCACCGCCCGCCCCGAGGTCGTCCAGCCCCGCCACCGCCTCGAAGGCGGAGCACCTGCGGTTCAGGTCGACGGACACCTGGGAGGGCACCGGCACGGAGAGCGCGTGCCGGTACGAGGAGCCGCGCATCCAGACCGACGGCCGCTGCACCACCGCGCCGCCGGGCCGGATCACCGGCCCGACCGGCGGATCCCGGTGCTCGGCGCCGATCGGCAGCTGGTCCAGCCAGAACTGGGTCGGCGTCGGCGGGGGCGTGGGAGTGGGCACCGGCGGGGTCGGGACGGGGGGCGGCTGGACCACCGGCGGAGCCGGGACGCTCGGGGTCGCCTGCACCGGGGGCAAGGGCGTGGCGGACGGACTCGGTGTCGGGGTGGGCTTCGGCGCCGGCGTCGGGGTGGGCGCCGGTGCGGGGGTCCGGCTCGGTACGGCCGAGGGCTCCGGTTCCGGAGCCGGCTCCGGCGCCGCCGGAGCCGTCGTGGTCGGCGGGGCCACCGGGGCCACCGGGGCGGCCGGCGGCTGCGCCGGCGAGGAGGCCGCCGCCGCCGTGACCGGCGGCTTGGGGTCGGGCCCGCCCGCCAGCGCGTAGGCCACGACCGCGGCGGTGGCGACCGCGACGCCGGCCGCGATACCGGCCTTGGCGGCCACGCCCAGCCCCTCCCCGACGACCGCGCCGGCCGTCGAACCGGAGGACCCGGCCGCGCCGGCACCCGCGGCGCCGGCCGCACCCGAAGCACCCGCGGAGCCCGCGGCACCCGCGCCGCCGATCGCCGCGCCGCCCACGGCGGCACCCGCGCCGACCGCGGCCGCCGCGACCGTGAAGTACCCGGCGCCGACCCACAGCAGCGCGCCCCCGGGCAGCACCGCCCGCAGGCTGGTGTTGATGTCGGTGAGCTCCAGGTACGCCGCGGTGCAGCGGGCGCAGCCCTGGATGTGCCGGCCGACCTCGCCGGAGGCCCGCTTGCGCAGCGAACCCCGGGCGTAGGCCCCCAGCCGGTTGGCGTACGCCGTGCAGCCGGACTCCTGGCTGCCCGAGACGTGCGCCTGGAGGAAGGCCGCGGCCAGCCGGTCCCGGGCCCGGTGCGCCTGGACGGCGGTGGCGTTGGCGGTCTTGCCCAGCAGCACGGCGACGGTCTTCGGCGACTCCCGCTCCACCTCGGTGTGCCAGAGCACCACCCGGTCGTCCTCGGGCAGTTCGACGAAGGCCTGCATCACCATCCGCTGGTCGGCCAGCGCCATCGCCCAGGCGTCCGCCCCGGGGTCGGCCAGGTCGAACTCGACGGCGGCCGCCGAGGTCCGGGCGAAGTCGCTGAAGTCGTCGACCAGTTGCTCGCGCCGCTCGGAGCGGGCCCAGGCGGCCGCCACGTTGCGCACCGCCGTCAGCAGGTAGGCGCGGACCGCGAACTCCGGCCCCTTGCCCGCCCGCAGCGCCTGCAGGGTGCGCGCGAAGACCTCACCCGCCAGGTCCTCCGCGGTGAAGCTGTCGCGGCAGCAGGTCCGGGCGTAGCGGCGCACCGAGTCGGCGTGCCGGCGGTAGATCTCCTCGTACGCGAGGTCGTCGCCGGCCCGCACCCGGGCGGTCAACTCCGCGTCGGACGGCGGGCGTTCACCGTCGACCGGGTCGGCAGGGGCGGGCACCACCGGCCGACCGGGCGCGACCGGGGCGACGAACGCCTCCGGCGTCACCCCGCCCTGGCCGGCGGCGGCCTGGCCCGGCACCCGGCCGGCCAGCGACTCCCTGGCCGGCGCCCCGGCCTGGTCCGGTACCTGCCCCGGAAAGCCCAGGCCGGAGCCGGAGTCGTTCTGCTCGTCAGTGCTCAACGCGGCCCCCGTGTGCCGAACCCGGGTGGCCGCAACCGGGCTTGTGCTGTGCGGACGTGGCCGGGGCGGCTGCGGCCCGCGCTCGGCGCAGCCCGCCGAGCGGAACGGCACGCAACGGGACAATGGCTCCAACCACGGGCAAAGAATGGCATAGCGCAGCGGCCATCGGTAACCGGGCCGGCCGCCACCCACTCTTCCGGGCACCTGGTCGAGGGTGTGTTCGGCGCCCGGTGGTCAAGGCGTCAGCGCGCCCGCAGCCCTTGGAGCAGGATCTGCAGCAGCCGGTCGGCCGGCGCGTCGTCGGGCTCACCGGCCGAGGTCCGGACCGGGACGGCGTGCACCGGGACGGCCGCGGTCAGCACCAGCACCACGTCCGAGACCGTCACGCCCTGGCGCAGCTCCCCGGCGGCGCCGGCCCGGGCCACCAGTGCGGCCAGCAGGTGGAGCAGCAGCCGGGGGTCGGCATCGGGCGCGCTCTCCCCGGCCCCGCCGCCCCCCTCCAGCGCCCCGGCCTGGGCCCGGGGCCGGCCGAGCGCGCCGCCGAGGTCGCCGAACTCCCCGCCGAGCGGGGCGTCCAGCCGGCCGTCGAAGGCGGCCTCCACCGACCGACGCTGCTCGGGTACCCGGCCGATGTCCTCGGCGTACCGGAAGGACTCGGGCGGCAGCAGCCGTCCGGCGCCGGACTCGACCGCCCGGGCCAGGAATCCCGACAGCGCCTCCCACGGCTGCGCGTCCCCGTACAGCGACTCCCTGGCCTGCGCCGTCAGCCAGCCGACCTCCTCGGCGGCGATCCGCTGGACCAGCACCTCCTTGCTCGGGAAGCGCCGGTAGACGGTGCCCACCCCGACCCCGGCCCGCCGGGCGACCTCCTCCATCGGCGCGCCGTAACCGAGCTCCCCGAACACCTGGCGGGCGGCCCGCAGCACGCTCTCCAGATTGCGCCGGGCGTCCACCCGCAGCCGGGACGCGGCCGAGCGGCTGCCCGGCGATTCGTACCCGGTGCCGCCCCCGAACTCGCCGAGCCGTTCGGTCCCGCCCGGTCCGCGCTGCTCGGGTACCGCACCGCGGCCGATCGGAGGCAGCGTCCGCCCCGTCACCTGTTCCTGATCAGTCATTTCAACCCTCCCCCGCAGGCACCCTCCCAGGCGCCTGTGCGGACCGCGCACCCCCCGGTGCTCACACCGACGCCCGCGTCGTCCGCCCGATGTCTGCGCACTACCCTTCCCCGGATCGCCCCGCCACAGTCCAGGAGGTGAGCCGGGTGGTCCGGGATCGACCGAACCAATCGTTGGCCCAGCGCACAATCCGACCATAGTTCAGGGAAGTTCGCGGCAGAAGTGGCCGAAACTCGGCCACTGCCGCAAACCTGAGGCCATTCCGCCACATCAGTCCCACCCGATCCGGTCGGCACTGTGGACAAGAGGGCCTTCGGCAGGGCGTCATATGGGGACGTGAACCGGATCACAGTGGCCGGAGGTGCCCCATCAAGATCCTGATCATCGGTGGCGGATGCGCCGGCCTGACCGTCGCGCTCCGGCTCCAGCACAAGCTCCGCACCCGGCTCCGCTCGGGCCAGGACGAGATCACGGTGGTCGAGCCGCAGCCGTACCTCACCTACCACCCGCTGCTCGCCGAGGTGGCGGCCGGCACCATCGACCCCCGGCACGTGGTGGTGCCGCTGCGCCGCACGCTGCCCGACTGCCGGGTGCTCACCGCGCGGGTCACCCGGGTCGACCACGCCGGCCACCGGGCCTGGGTCGACGCCGCCGGACCGGGCGAGGCCGGGCTGACCAGCGAACTGCGCTACGACCTGCTGGTGGTGGCCCCCGGCTCGGTCTCCCGGACCGCCCCCGTGCCGGGCCTGGCAGAGCACGGCCTCGGCTTCGGCAGCGTCGGCGAGGCGGTCGCCCTGCGCAACCACGTGCTGGAACAGCTCGACCTCGCCTCCACCACCCGCGACCCCGAACTCCGCCAGGCAGCGCTGACATTCGTCTTCGTCGGCGCCGGATACGCGGGCGTCGGCGCGCTGGCCGAGCTGGAGGACATGGCCAGGTACGCGGCCAAGGGCTACCACAACCTGCAGGCCGACGACCTGCGCTGGGTGCTGGTCGAGGCGACCGACCGGATCCTCCCCGAGGAATCGCCCGAGCTCGCCGCCCACACCCTCGGTGAACTGCGCGAACGCAATGTGGACGTGCGCCTGGGGACCACCCTGGAGTCGGCCGCCGACCGCCTGATCACCCTCTCCGACGGCAGCAGGTTCGCCGCCCGCACCCTGGTCTGGACGGCCGGCACCCGCCCGGCGCCGCTGCTGAACGACACGGACCTCCCGCTGGACGGAAACGGCCGGATCCGGTGCCTGCCGACGCTGCGGATCGCCACCGCGGACGGCCGGCCGCTGCCCGACGCCTGGGCCGCCGGGGACTGCGCCGCGGTGCCCGACCCGACCGCGGCCGGCGCGCCCTGCGCCCCCAACGCCCAGCACGCGCTGGCCCAGGCCGACCTCCTCGCGGCCAACCTCGTCGCCGACCTGGCCGGACAGCCGCTGCGCGACTACCGGCCCGACCACCCGGCCTGCTCCACCTCGCTCGGGGTCGGCCGCGCGGTCGCCCACACCCGGCGCGGCCAGCTCACCGGCCGCCGCGCCTGGTGGCTGCACCGGGCCCGCCACCTGCGCCGGATGCCGAGCGCCGAGCGCCGGGTCCGGATCCTCACCGACTGGCTGCTGGCCGGCCTGTTCCGTAGGGAGGCGGTCTCCCTGGGGTCGGTCGAGCACCCGCGCGCCGAGTTCGAGGCGGGCTTCATCGAGGACCGTTTCCACCCCTGACCGGGGCCGGCGAACCGCCGCGACGAGGGCGCGACTTCCGTAACCATGACCCGGCCTGACAGGATCTGCCCGACCGGGTCATCACGTCCAGTACCCGGACGTACGCGAAAAGTGATGATCCGAAGAATGCCCGCCGAGTGAAGACCGCCCCCGAACCACCCCGACCCGCCCCGAACACCCCGAACCGAGGAAGCGGCCGACGTTTGAACCTGATGCGCTGGAGCGCCCGGCTCACCGGAGCCCCGCGGCGCGCCGCTCCACCCAGCACCACCGACGAGCCGGTCACCGTGCCCGGCCCACGAGACCCCGCCGCCCCGGCCGGTCTCCTCGACCAGCGTGCCCTGGACCAGCTCTACGACCTGCGCGACGTACTGCGCCGGCTGCCCGCCCCGGTCGCCGTCACCTACGGGCCGCAGCACCAGCTCGGCTACGCCAACCGCGCCTACCGCGAGCTCTTCGGCGCCCGCACCAACGGCCCACCGGCGGCCGAGGCACTGCCCGAGCTCGCCGCCCTCGGCGTGCTGCCGCTGCTGGACCAGGTGCTCCGCAGCGGCCGCCCGCGCAGCGTGAAGTCCCGGGCGATCCTCAGCCTCGGCGGCAACCGGTACTACAACATCTCCTGCGTGCCGCTCGGCGCGGAGGAGGACGGCTCCGCCCCGGTCGGCGTGCTGATCTTCGCCGCCGAGGTGACCGACCAGGTCCAGGTCGCCCTCCGGCTGCGCGAGGCCGAGCGCCGCCAGCGCCAGGCCGCCGTCACCCTGCAGCGCAGCCTCCTCCCGCAGAAGCTCGAACAGCCCGCCGACCTCCGGGTCGCCGCCACCTACCAGCCCGGCGGGGCCGACGCGGCGGTCGGCGGCGACTGGTACGACGTCATCGGCCTCGGCGGCGGCCGGACCGCCCTGGTGATCGGCGACGTGATGGGGCGCGGCATGCGGGCCGCCGCCGTCATGGGCCAGCTGCGCACCGCCGTCCGGGCCTACGCCCGCCTCGACCTCGCGCCGCACGAGGTGATGCGCCTGCTCGACGGGCTCGCCATGGAGATCGACGCCAACCAGATCGCCACCTGCGCCTACGCCGTCTGGGACCCGGAGACCCGAAACCTCACCTACGCATCGGCCGGCCACCTCCCGATCCTGCTGCGCTGCCCCGAGGGCGTCGTCCTGCAGAGCGAGGAGCAGAACGGCCCCCCGCTGGGCACCGGCAGCGGCACGCACGTCTCGCACACCCTGCGCCTGCTTCCCGGCACCACCGGCGTCCTCTACACCGACGGCCTGGTCGAGCGCCGGGAGGAGGACATCGACAACGGCATCGAACTGCTCGCCCGCACCCTGGGCGGCGCGGCCGGCGCCCCCGACGTCATCTGCTCCCGGTTGCTGCGGGCGATGGGGGTCACCGCCGAGCACGACGACGACGTGGCCGTCCTCGCCTTCCAGGTGCCACTTGACTCTCCCGCTCCGGATGCCTAAAGTTCTTCGAGCTGCCCGTCTCAGGGAGCACCGGACACGTGTTGACGCGGACGGTCCCGAGGCAGCCAATCCCTTGAAACACCACTTCTCGTCCCACTGGGTCGTGCTCTGTCGCGTCCCGGTGCGAATTGGCGTGCGCGTTTATATGGATTGCGGTCGGATTCGCTTTTCGGAGCGGGGATCGGCTAAGGTTTGAAACGTCGGACAGGCCGTCAGGTCGGGCCGACAGAAGGCGAGTTGGATGAGGAAGACCCGGAAACGGGGCGGAAAACGTCTGATAAGCTGGAAACACGAAGGACCGGCCGGCTGGTGAGTGAAACTCCGGAAAACGGAGCGGAAAACATCTGCTAGGCTGGGAAACACGAAAG